>JBEKDW010000053.1:0-11591 GCA_050014155.1 Anaerolineales bacterium | reverse complement strand
GACGGATTTTTCCATCGATGTGACGAGCTATACCATTTCCAATCTCCCGCCCGGAGTGTATAACGTTTTCGCATGGTATTACAAAGGAGGACTCCCCGGCGCGTATACTTCGGCGAAGATCACCTTCGCCGGGACATCCGAAGACCAATTCAACTGCACCAATTCGCTTTTGGATATCACGATTTCAACTTCGAGCTTGAATTTTACGGGGGCGGACATTGACTGCTGGGGGGGAAATTTCTTCTCGTACCTGCCGCAGGATCTGCTGCCGTAGATCCTCAACCGCCCAGAGGATATTCGCTGCGCCCGGAAGAACCCGGGCGCATTTTTATTTCCGCTTCCCGCGCCGGATTCATCCTTCGCGGCGGATGCCCGGTCCGATGGTTCGGCGGGTTGTATGCCATCCGCGGGTCCGCTCCGCACGCCGGGAGAGACGCGCCGCTGGGAATATCCGCGTGCGTTTTCACTCGCCGATGAGCTGAACGATCAGCTCCCGTTTGCGGGGACGGGTGTCGAAATCCACATAGACGATCTGTTGCCACTTTCCCAGAATCAACCGCCCGCCGGAGAAGGGGACGGTCAGTGACGGGCCGAGCAGCGCGGCGCGCAAGTGCGAGTGACCGTTGCCGTCGTCCCAGGTGGCGTTGTGGGCGTACTCCCGCGCAGAGGGCAGAAGCTCCTCGAATATCCGCTTCAGATCGGCCACGCAACCCGGTTCATATTCGAGCGTGGTCAGCGCGCTGGTCGAGGACGGGCAGAAGACCGTCGCCGTTCCCGCCTGGAGGTTGCTCTGCCCGACCGCTCCCTGCACCGCATCGGTGATATTCCGCACGTCGGTCTGCCCCAGCGTGGATAATCTCAGTGGATAGGTTTGTACATTCATGAGGCTCTCCTCCCGGCGGGATCGTTCGATCCCGCGCGAATTCTACCTTGGCGCGCGGCTGCGGTCGACGGCGGCTCCTGCGCGCGAACATTCGTTCCCGCCCGGTGC
This sequence comes from Anaerolineales bacterium, assembly GCA_050014155.1. GTDB lineage: Bacteria > Chloroflexota > Anaerolineae > Anaerolineales > RBG-16-64-43 > FEN-1073. Next base: position 10,600 of record JBEKDW010000053.1, on the reverse strand, counting down.
CCGAAGGGATCAAGCGATGGGGCATCTTCCTTTATATAGTGCCTGCGAGGTTGAATAAATTCTCCGCCCTTTTCGGCGCACGGAGGGAAGGCGCATCGTCCTCTCTTCACACGCCCGGCCCCGGCGGCGGCACCGGCGCGGGAAACAGCCTGGAGGATCGCCGTCGTTTGTGCCACTGCGGCATGGATTCCGCGCGGATAAACCGGTCCCCCTTTAATTTGCCGGGTTACATCCGGGCGCTGCTACGATCCCGCTTCCACACCGATCAAGACGGCCCGCACCACCGTCCGGTACCGGTAGGCATTGCTGAACCAGTTGTAATCTTGGCAGGTAATGAGCGTCAACCACGGATTCTCTTCATGCCGGAAGGGGGTTATATCCGTGGGAACAACGCGCATATTTTCGCGGACCTCGTAGATAAATCGCTGTCCGCCACCCAGCAGGATGATCCGGTCCCCCCAATGAAGCGTGCTCAAGTTAACGAAAGGTCCGGGCAAACCGTTGGAGAGATAAACATGGGCGGTGATGACGGAGTTCCCCGCGCTGCCCGGGTAAGCGGTCCCCGTCAGATATCCCGCCTGGTCCCATAGCCAAGTCAGGTCCCAGCCGTTGTTGGTTATCGGGACGCCGACCACCGGCAGGTTTTGGTTCAACTTGGGAATTTCCAACTGTAAACCGCCAAGATAGGCATACCGTTTGTCGCTGGTTTGAGGCGGCAGGAAAGTCACCCGGTCCGGTGCGAAGCCGGTATCCGGCAAACTCAGAGCGGTGACCGTTACAGCGGAAGTAACGCGGTATCTATCCGCCGGGTTGAGCGGATCGTAACGCCGTTCATGAGAAAACTGCTGGTTATAGATCGAAAGGTATGTGGTGGGCGGGGCGGGAACCGGTCCCGGCAGGCTGGTCCATTCGGCTCCCGCGGTATTGACAATGCTTGTCCCGGGAAGGTTATCGCCAAAGTCGGCTATGAATTCGATAGTCGATTGCTGCCCCAGGGCGAGCGTGTTCCAGACGGCATGGATTATGGGACGGCCCGTGCCCGGGTCGATTCCGGTGTCGTCCAGAAGATTCGGCGGGGTGCCGCTCCCCGTAACGAAATTCAACGAACCGGGAACGTACACCACTCCCTCCGGAAGAATATCGTTGATGGTTACGTCGTAGGCATCCAGTTGGCTGTTGCCGGTGTGGTAAATCCGCACCCGGTAGATTAAGGGCATCCCCGGTGCGGCCATGGGGTGATCGACGCTTTTTTCCAACCCTAAATCAGATTCGATGATCCGGACCGGAGGGGTTTGCCGGGTGATATGTCCGGTGGCCCATTGCATTGTGGCGCTGTTGGATAAGGATACGCCCCGCACGTTGGCCGCGATGTCCAGCACGACGACCTGGTAGCGGATGGTGATGCTCTCGGGATTGACCGAATCGGCATTGGTGACGGTGCCGAAATCGAATGACACCGTGGCGCCCGAATTGCCGATCAGCGGATTGTTTCCAATCCCGGTTCCATCGTTGCAATTGCCCGCGGCATGCAGATTAATCTTGGAACTGGACAAACCGGCGCCGGCGGTGATGTCCGCGCAATCGACAAACGCCAAACCGGGGTCGAGGGTATCCGCCACGGTATAGGTTCCGGTGGATGCCGGTGGAACGGTCAGCACAAGTTCGTAGGTCAGAATTTCACCGATGGCCACATCGGGGAGGGCCGTAACGGGGGCGGGAAAACTGTCGCCGACCAGCGTTTTGGTCAGATTGCGGTTCGTGATTAACGGCGCATTGCTGCGGGCGGCGTAATCGTTTAGCAAACCACCCACCCCATCCGCGCCGGTTCGTTCGTTCGCGTCTCCTCCGGGGAGGGAAGTCCAGGTTACGTTAGCGAGGTTGTTGACCGTCGTGCCAAACGCGGCATTCACCGTGGCCCGGAAGGTAAGCGTCAGGCTTCCGCCTATGGGAAATACCGACACCGAGAAGTAAACCTGGTTCCCGGTTGAAGCGTTCGCCACGCCCGTCAAACCTCCCGAAGCCGTAGCGCCGACGGAGGAGAGAACGAGGGTCAGGTCGGACGGGAGCGTATCGAAGATTATGGCGTCGAAGGCGGTTGCCGTGCTCGACCCCGCGTGATCCACGATGACCGTGAACGTTACCACCTGGCCGGGCGCCGGATTCGGATCATCCACCGACTTGGCGATCCGTAGAACGGGTTCGACGACGGTCACGTTCTGGCTGCCGATAAAAGTGTTGAGACCGACGATCAGCGAACCGGTATTGGTCAGCGGCGGCGAGGATGCTTGATTGCCCGTCTCATTGAGCAACACCGCATCGAAACAGACCAGGAAGGAATTATTGTTCGACACGTTGTCGGCATTTACCGTAATAGCGGTGAAATCGAAGGTCAAGTTGGCACCGCTGCCGCCGCCGGGCGGGCTGATCGTCAAAATCGGAAGCGGAACGGTTCCGTTGAAGCCCGCGGCCAGGTTCCCGCAGGTGGCCGGCGGGTTGGTTTGGGTGACGAGCTGCATAGAGCCGGGAACGTACGCGAGTCCGTTTGGCAAATCGTCCAGCAATTGAAGCGACGGCGTCGTTCCTTCCGGCAAGGTGACCATCAGCCCAAAGGTGGCCACTTCGCCGATTGCCAAGGCATTACCGGCCGTGTGCCCGGCGGATGTGTGCTGGAGGGTTTTGCTGAAGATGGGAGCGCGGATATTCAGGGTCGCGACCGCCTGCCGGTCGTAGTGGTTCGGGTTCCCCGTCGGACCGTTGGAACCGTCGCGCTCTCCGGTGCCGGTGCCGGGGGCGCCGGGAGTATGATCCCCCGTGCCATGGGGACCGGGAAGCGAAGTCCACAGGACGGCGCCCGTGTTTGCGATCGCCTGGCCGGGGTTGACGTTGTTGGTGACGGTCACCTGGTAAGTGAGGATCACCTGGCTGCCGACCGGCATGGATCCGATGGTGAAATGCACGGTATTCCCCGAAGATCCGTTAACCACCACCGTCACCCCGCCGCTAGTCGTGGCGGTGATCGAGGCCAGATTGAGGGTTAGGTACGCGGCCGGCGGAGTATCGGTGAAATCCACATCAAAGGCGGTCGCGGTGCTGTTGGTCGGCGCATTACCATCGTTGGTGATTGTTGCGGTATATGTGACCACGTCGCCCGCGTCCACCGTGCCGCTCATGGCGGAATGGGTTTTTGCGAGAGTGAGGAAGGGCTCGACGATGCGCACGCGCACAGCGGGCGAATCGTTGCCGAACTGAACCGATGAAGCGCCGGCATAGGTCCGCACGCTATTATCCCGGTTGTCGCCCGAATTGTTCTGGTCGGTCGTCTCGTTGTGCACCAGCGCGTTGAATTCGATGACGGCGAATTCGCCGTCATCGTCCAGATCCGGGTTTCTCAGATCGCCGAGCTTGAAATAGATATCGGTTCCGCTGGCGTACACGTCGGTATTCGCCGTCGTGCTGTCGTCGCTGCCGATATTCCAATCATTCAACAGGCAGGGAAGCGTCGGGGGGGTGGTCGCATCCGCCGCGGTGCCGACCAGATCGCATGTGCCGGGAATTGCCGGGATGCTATTGCGCCCCGCCGAAACGATTCCTCCGTTTGAAATGAGCCCGATGCGCGCCGTGCCGTCATTCAGAAAGATCAACCCGTTCGGCAGGAGATCGGTCAGTTGGTAATTTACCATCGTGCTCTCGGGGATGCGCGCGACAATCCGGTAGCGGATGATTTCCCCGATCGTCACCTGCTCCACCCCCGAAAAGACGGTGCTCGGTTCCGAGGTGTTCACAATGTACTTGGCGGGGGCGCCGCTGATCGTAACGGTCGCCGTGTCGGTATACGGCGAAGGTGCGGGCACATGGTTCGGACCGCCCTCCTCGCCGGCGTAATGGAGCAGCGTTTCGGTGTTGATGACGTTGCCGGGGGCGACAATGGTGCGGATCTGCAGGTCGTAGGTGATGAGGATGACGTTGTTGCCCAAGTTGGGATCGTGCGCCTGGCAGACTCCCGCACCGACCGGATCGACCAACTCGATCCCGGCCTGGAAGAGTTGTTCGCCGCAGGGATCGTTGTTTCCGACGGCAAGGCACCAGGTCGTCAGGCCATGGTACGAGATCGGCCCGGTGCGATTCCCGTAATACACCTGCAGGTTTAACCCGGTGACGGGGATTTGATATTCCGGTTGCAGAACGTCCGCGATCCGGATGTCGAACGCGCCTTTCAGGCTGGTGCCGGTATTTTCGACCGTGATGGCAAACGTTACTGTATCGCCCGCATCCACGTCGCGCACGTCGCTGTTGATGGACTGCGCGGCAAGTCCGCTGGAATTGATCGTGCCGGTCCAGCGCGGCGCCGAACCGGGCGCCTGGAATTCCACGCCCGCCGGTCCAAGGTTAGCCGGATTAAAGACGTTGCTGGGATTGCTGGTCCAGACGACCCCCTTGGTCGAACGCAGCACCGGCTCGGTCAGGATCAATTGGACGATGGAATCCGAAGCGACCGGCCCGGCGTTGGTGCTGCCCTCGACGGCATGCACCTGATTGGTCAGGTACATCTGATCGGCGAAGGGTTCGGTGGCCACGACGATGCTGAACAGGATGTCCACCGTCCGGGATAAGTTGGCCGGGTTGTCGTAATTCCCGTAATCGAAATCCAGCCGGTTATTGGCAACGTTCGCGCTGAGCGCTGGGAATTTGCCCGAATAGGTATAGAAGGTGTCGGACGGTCCGAAGTTGGCGCGCCCGGCGGCGGGAATGACGGTCGGTTGGCCGCTTTGCCCGACCGCGTCGAATCCCCACACTGGTCCGTCATTATGCGCGCCGGGGGGCGACAAGGTGTTGTAGTCGTTGGCGTCGGGATCCGCGACGAAGAAGATCGGCAAGGGCAGGTAATCGGCAAAGGCCAGTATTTCCTCGTCGCTGGTGGGCATCACGTAGGTGATCCGATAGGTGACCGTGTCTCCCGGCGCGATCCGTGGGGGCGAAGCAAAGGAGGTGCTGCCGTTGATGGCGAATATACTCTTGGAAAGCGCGCCCGTGGGGATGGCAAAGCCGGCTGCGGCATCATCCGTGACATTCCCGCCGGGCACAAACGTGCCGGTATTCAAAAGGCGGCCGGCGACACTGACGTCATCCCGGAATGTGTCCCCCTGATCCACGCTCCAGTCGCCGGAAGGATAGTTATCCGTAAAGTTATCCTGAATGACGGAATGGAAATGGATGACCGCCGTGGTGCCGCCGTCGTTGTAAGAACAATTGGGATTTTGACTGCCCCCGACCGGATTTACGCAGCCGCCGATCATCCTCCCATTCTGGCCGCGGGTGATGATCTCATCCGAAACGCGGAAGAGCAGTTTGGTGGTTCCGTCCGTGGCCAGGTTTTCAGGTTGGGGGGGCGGGCCGTCGGCGAGATCGATCTTCGAAAGATCGACGCTATAGTTGGCCGAATTAAAATTGGTCGTGCCCAGCGAATATCCGTTGCCTTCTACCGCGAGCGTTGGAACGAAGCTCGGATCGAAGTGCTGCCCGTCGGAAAGGACGTCGGTGACGAGCACCTGGTCGAAGGCAAAGAAATCCGAAATCTGGAATTCCAGCGTGTAATCCATTACGTCGCCGGGAGAATTGACGCCGTCGGTTATGTTGGCAACGCTCTTCTGGATGGCCAGCGAGCGGTCGATCAGCGTATGTTCGCAGCCGTCCGGGTCGGTGGTTGTCACCTGGGCGGGGTCGCGCACATCGATGGGAGTCCACAAGCCGGAGGCCCGGGCATTGTTGCAGGAAGACACGGCGTTTCCAGCCGCGGGGTCGATGACGCTTAAAACGTTGGCGTCGTCCCCCGGGATAAAAAATGAAAAGGTGACCGCAGCATCGTTCGCGCCGGCCCCGCCGGTGACCGTCGGCCAACGCACCACCAAATCGTTATTCGGCGGATTCTGCGCCGCACCCAGGGTTGGATGATCGTCGACAATGTATCCGCCCGGCGTTGCGGATACTATGGAAAGATATTGCATATTGTTCGGCAGCAAATCAGTGAGCGTCAAGTCGGTAATCGTCTGGCCCGTGGGAATATCCGCCGACACCGTATATTGCCTGGCGAAGTTCGGGCCGGTGGCGGTTTCGGCGGATGTATTCGCCGGCCCGGTGTAGGTTTTGGAAAGGGTTAAGAGCGTCGGGGTGACCGACGCGGACGTATATCCGCTCAGCGTGGCGCTGGCCGCATCGCCGCAGCACCAGTCGTCGAGCGGGGTATAGCCGAATTCATAGCCGCCGCGCGCTCGGATGGTGAGCGGGTAGTCCAAGTCCGCCAGGTTGCTTAGGTTGACCGTCATTTGAACCACGGCCGGAGGCTGGCCGGCGGAAAAGCTGCCGAAGGGCAGGCGGATATCCACCAGTTCGTCTCCGGGCGTTCCGCTGACGGTGATGAAATTCCCGGACCCATCCCGCACGATCGGGTCGGTCGCCGTTCCGCCGGCATTGAACGTGGTCCGGTAAAAATCCCCGGGGGGGATGGAACCGCCCATATAGGTTGCGGAAATGGTGGTCGTTCCCAGGCCGTCGTCCACGGCCGCGCCGGCGCCATCGGCCCCGGTTCGCGGGATCTGTAGCTCCAGGAACGGACCGTATCCGGCTTCCAGATCGTTGTTATCGAAGGTGACGGTAAACGAGACGGCGGCCGAACCAATCAACGCCGTAGCCGGAACCCCCAGCGTGACGGTCGGCGGGTCAATGAAACCGGGAGTGGATCTCGGAGCCGCCAAGGCCGGTTCGAAGAAAGTGGCTGGAAACGTAAAAATAACAACCAGGGAGACCGAAAGGAAAAAAACCCGGAAATGATTAATGCGGGGAGAAAACTTGCGGATTCGAAAAAAGACATCGGGGCTTGGACTTTTATTGGTGTTCAAGCCGCCTCCTAGAGCACGGACTGCTCGCCCGCCATCTGAAGGTGCTATTATACGATGAAAAATACAATTTTTACGTTTCCGCGAGACGGCTTTCGGTGTCCGGATTACTACGGAACCATCGAGTTGCCGCATGAGAAAATGCAGGACGAATAAATCGGAAAATTTTATGAAATTCATCCAATATATTCCTGATGCATCGCTTTTTCTGCTTTCCGCCATCATCCGGGGCGGGCCCGCCTCCGGCGGCGACAACCATCACACCTCCGCCGGCAATCGGGAAGCCATTGGAGAGTCTGCGTCGCGGCTCAATTATTTTTATCCACGCCGTCGGCAGGCGCGATAAGGAGAAAAAAACGCACGGCGACCGGCGCTTCTATGGAACCGGCACGGATCAAACCGTTCCGCCTTTTCCGCAGCAACGGCCCGGCGCTTGCTGGACATCTCCGTCGAATTGATGGAAAATAGCACCGGTATTCGGTCCGGACGGCGAAACGGATCCTTCCCGCGGAGGTTGTATGCTGGAATTTATCGGAGCGTTGTTCAATTTTCTGATCCGGCTGCTGGCCGTCTTTCTTTGTTTGCTGTTTATCTTAACCATCATCGTAGTGTTGCTGCTGGTCAACGCGGATTCCATCCTGCTCTCACCGACGGTTTACCAAAACGCGCTGGTCCGCGAGCGGATCTACGAACGGCTACCGGACCTGGCGGCCGCCCAGATTTACATGGGGATGCATCCGGCGGGCGAGGGTGAGACCTGGGCAAACGGAGGCAATCCGCTCCAATACGCCGGTCCGGAAGCATCGGCATGCGTGCAGGCCGCGCTGGGCGAGCAAACCTTCCGTGACATTCTCGGCGGCATCCGTCTCCCCATACAACAGGAAATCGACTCGATGGCGGAATGCGGAGTCGGCGGTTCCACCGGTACCGGCGGAGCACCCGCCTTCTTTAAAACGCTTTCACAGGATCAATGGACGTCGATTCTGCGCACGCTGCTCCCGCCATCCTGGCTGCAATCCCAAGTGGAAAGCGTACTGACCCAGGGATTTCAGATTTTGGAAAAGCCCGGCGCTGCGCTGAGCATCACCATCGACATGCGGGAGTTTAAAAGCCGTCTCACCGGCCCGGCCGGAACCGACGCCGTTTTTCAAATTATCCAAACCCTGCCCGCCTGCCCGGCGGGATACTTGCCGACCTCCCTCGATCCCTCCCATCTGTTGCAATGCAAACCTTCGGACGATCTTCTGTCGATGATCAAACCGCAAATTTCCAAAGCCCTTACCGACGCCACGGTCGATATCCCGGACCAGCTGGATATTTTGAAACAGCTGCGAGATTCCCGCGCGGTGAACGTCGAAGCGCTCGGCCTGCCGGTCGGCCCGCGGGAATTGCTGCAGATCGGACGCTGGGTCGTCCGCCTCAGTCCCATCCTTTGCGTCGCGATCCTGCTGATCGTCACCCTGCTGGTGGTGCGGTCGTGGAAGGGTTTCCTGCGCTGGTGGGGATACCCGCTCCTGTCAGCCGGGGTGGCAGTCCTACTGACCGCCATCGTCCTCTGGGTCGGCCTGGACGTCGTCGTCTCGCTCGGCCGGGAAAACCTCCCCGCGAATGTTTCGATCGACTTGTACGATACCGTCGCCGGGATTCTGGTATTCATCACCCACCGCTACTCGCTGGTGACGGGCGCCGAGGGGATCATCCTGGGATTGATCGGCATGGGATTGGTCATCGGCTCGTTCTTCGTCGGCCGCGGGAAACGCACCGCGGGAACCGGGACCCCGCCCGCCGCCGCGCCTTCTCCGCTGAATGCGCCCCCGCCTCCGCCGGCCGATATCACGCACCAGAGCGGAATATTCGGGATCGACCGGATCCGCGCTTAAACGTTAAGTCCACCACCCCGGAAGCGGTAAAATATGTTTTCCAACCGCGGGCAGCACCGAGGCCCGCGGGAAAACCGACCACATCCCATTGCTTGACCTTTCGGATATCGCATGAATAAAAAAACCTTGGGCACCCTTGTGCTAATCTGGCTGGGTTGGTTCCTGGTCTTATATACCTTCCAGACAGTTGTTTCCGCGCGGTTCGACGTGGCGCGTCCGGATACCGCGGTATTCTGGTCCTCCGATCTGACGCTGGCTTCCAGTGCAAGCCGCTCCGTCTACCTGGAAGATCCCTTCCTGAACAACCAGGTCGCCTGGGATTCGGAGTATTACCTCGGAATCGCAGTTGGCGGATACGACGATCCCCGCGGCGGCCGGGAAACCAACCTCGCCACAGGCCGCGCGACCGAGCGCAACTATTCCTTTTTCCCCCTCTATCCCTATTTGATGAAAACGCTGGCCGTGCCGTTGGAGATATTCGAGCTGCCTCCCATCGCCACCGCCGCGCTGGCGGGAGTCATTCTCTCATTGTTGGGCACGCTGGGCGGGATGATCGCGCTATACGACATCACCCGGGAGTATTTCGACGACGAAGGGAGCCTGCGGACCGTCTTTTACCTGCTGATCTTTCCGTCCGCTTTCTTCCTTGCCCAGATTTACACCGAAGGGTTGTTCATCGGCCTGGCTTTCGGAGCGCTGGCCCTTTCGAAACGCGGAAAGTGGTTGGAAGCGTCGGTGCTGGCCGTGTTCGCCTCCTGGGCCCGCGCCTATGGGGCGGTATTGGCCCTTCCCCTTGCGATCGCCTGGTTCCGGTCCGTTCCCTGGCGGCAATTCGATCGGCACCTGCTGCGAAAAACGGTTCTGCAGGGAGTGAGCGTTTTCCTTCCGATCGCGGCGTATTTCCTCTGGCGCTTTTCGCCCCTCGGGCGAGGCTGGGCCGAGCTGCAGATTTTCTACTTCGGGCGGGGATTCCTGACCGTGGAAACCTCACTGGCCAGTTGGTTCCAGGCCTTCCGCTACGCCACGACCAATGGACCGGGAACGGTCTACTTCGGGATCGAAATCCTGACGGTGGCAATCGCTTTCTTCGGAAGTCTGCGCCTGATCCGCTGGGACCCTCCCGTCGCCTGGTACAGCCTGGCGGTGGTGTTCCTCTCCGTCTTCAGCGGGTCCGCCCAAAGCATGGAACGCTACATGCTCGCCGCCCCGGCGGCCTTTATCTCGCTGTCGTTCCTTGGGAAGAACAAAGCCTTCGATAGGACTTGGACGATTGCCAGCCTGCTCCTGATGGGAATGTCGGTGATGCTGTATACTTTCAAATTCTGGGTGGGGTGATTTTTTAGCAACCGAATTTGGGCTTCCCCTTTGCTCTTCTTAACCGCATCATATTCCTTGGATGGCGGGAGAGGGGCGCAATAATATCCTCCATATAAGTTCGATAGCTTAGCGGTTCTTCTTCAGCGGGCCAGTTTTTTAACGTTTTCTTAAGGCATTTGTTTATTCTAAATTATATATAATTTCCTATATGGAACCGGCTCATTTTTCCGGTTTGTAGTCCCATAACCCGGACGAGCCATCCCTTCGGGTTATCCTGGACGATGGGGAAGGCATAGGATCGATTCGGATCCGGGATTACATCGAACATCCGAAGAGGATATTCACATATGAAAAAGTCCACGATCAACCGGTTGACTCATCGGCAGCTTCAATTGATCCTCACGTATGCGCCGGCAGGACTCGGCCATCTGAGAATAACCGACGCCCTCTATGACGGGCTTCCGGACACGGTAAACCCGGTCGTGCTGGGAAGCCGGGATACCTCTATTCAAA
>JBEKDW010000052.1:0-12004 GCA_050014155.1 Anaerolineales bacterium | reverse complement strand
TATCGAAATTTTCCGCGGCCTGGCGGTCGATTGCCCGGCCGCTTACCGGATGCACGGGCGCAAGGTTGAGTGCGATGCCGATCCGCGCCGGGCGCTTCGCCGCGCTGCGGATGGCGCGCACCGATTCGCCGTGCGCCAGGAGCAGCGTGTGCGCGGCGCGCACCATCGCCCGCGGGCTTCGCACGCCGGGTGCGTGCACTCCGGCGAGGTAGCCCAGCAGTGCGATAATATGCGGCTCGTTGATTGTGATCCACCAATTCACCCGGTCGCCCAGACGGTCCGCCAGCACGCGGGCGTATTCTCCAAACGCGGAAGCGGTATCGCGTTCGGGCCACCCGCCCTTTTCATGCAACGCCAGCGGCAGATCGTAATGGAACAGGGTGGGAAAGGGTTCGATCCCTCGCTCGAGCAGACCGTCTACCAACCGGTCGTAAAAATCCAATCCCGGCGCGTTTACCTCTCCCGTTCCGGCCGGTATCACCCGCGGCCAGGAGATGGAAAAGCGGTAGGCCTTTAGCCCGAGTTCTTTGATGAGGTCGAGGTCTTCCCGCCAGCGGTGGTAATGGTCGCAGGCCACGTCGCCGTTCTGGTTTCCGACGATGCGGCCCGGCTGGTGAGAGAACCGATCCCAGATCGACGGCGCCTTTCCATCCTCGTTCCATGCGCCCTCAATCTGGTAGGCGGAAGTGGCCGTGCCCCAGATAAATTCCTTGGGATAAGTTAAGACGGGCATTCGCTCTCCGGCTTCCGCCTTCTCCGCGTCACGGACGGGCGGACACGGAATTCACCGATGGAATATAAAACTGAAGCATCGGAATCCCGATTGGTAATCGTAATCCGAATGCGTCCCCCGGTTCGGTTGGTTTTTTCTTCTACGTCCTGCCAACCGCGCCGCTTTTCCCAAGCCATCTCGGAAAGGCGGTGCGAGGCGTCACTCAGGGCAATTCCACGACCTGCGCTCCGGGCGCGTTCTTCCTCACCGATTCGATCCCATCCAAGCAAGCCTGCTTGGCGGAGAAGCTCTCGCCCGATTCGGCGATGTTCTTCCCATTGGAAGCGACCAGCCTCCATCGGTAATTCCCGGACTTATCTTTGTAGACTTCGAACTTTGCCATGAGATCCTCCTTGGAATTATAAATTTCGGAAACCCATTTTGCGTTTGATCGATTCCGCTTCCTCGTGGGTCGGGGTGGGAAGCGTGGTGGTTTCGGTTACGCCCAACGCTTTTTCCTGCGCCCGGCGCCAGCGCGCCAGCCGTTCCGCAACCGCGGCTTCGTTGCCTATCCCCGTCGGCTTGTAGAAATACGTTCCCTGCAGCGCGTCCGGCAGATATTGCTGGCCGACATGATGTTCCTCGCGTTCGTGCGGATAGACGTACCCCTCGCCATGACCCAGCCCTTTCGCATCGCGGTTGGAGTCCTTCAAGTGGTCCGGCACTTCGGTGATCCCCTGCTTCTCCACCGTTTCGTAAGCCTGGAAATATGCCAAGGCGCTGTTGGATTTAGGCGCGGTCGCGAGGTAAAGCGCCGCTTCGACCATCGGGTAAATTCCTTCCGGCAAACCGACGTAATCGAAGGCCTGGGCTGCGGCGCTCGCGACGACCAGCGCGTTCGGATCGGCCAAGCCGATATCCTCCCCGGCCAGGATCAGCATGCGGCGGATGATGAAACGCGGATCTTCGCCGGAGTAGAGCATGCGCGCCATCCAATAGAGCGCCGCGTCCGGGTCGGAACCGCGTAGGGATTTAATAAACGCGCTGATTGTGTCGTAGTGTGCGTCACCGTCGCGGTCGTAAAGCAGCGCCCGGCGCTGGATGGATTCCTGCGCCACGGCGAGGTTGACGCGGGTCGCGCCGTCCTCCCCCGGCGGGGTGGATTCGACCGCCAGCTCGAGCGCGTTGAGCGCATTGCGCGCGTCGCCGCCGGCTACGTCCACCAGGTGCGCCTCCGCCTCCGCATCCAGCAGCACCTTGCGCCCGCCGTAACCGCGCTCGGGGTCTTCCAGCGCGCGCCGGATCAGGCGGCGCACGTCGTCGCCCGAGAGCGGCCGCATCTGGAAGATGCGCGAGCGCGAAACGAGCGCGCCGATCACTTCGAAATACGGATTCTCCGTCGTCGCGCCGATCAGAACGATGGCGCCGTTTTCGACGTGCGGGAGGAGCGCGTCCTGCTGGGCCTTGTTCCAGCGGTGAACTTCGTCCACAAAAAGGATGGTGCGAATGCCGTTGTGCTTGCGCCGGTCGCTAGCTTGGGCGATCACGCGGCGCAGTTCGGCCACGCCGGCCAGCACCGCGCTGAGGGTTTCGAAATGCGATTTGGTGGTTCCGGCGATGATTTGCGCCAACGAAGTTTTGCCACTTCCGGGAGGACCCCAGAGGAGGATGGAGGAAAACAGCCGGTCGGATTCGATCGCCCGGCGGAGGAGTTTGCCCGGACCGATGATGTCGTCCTGCCCCACGAACTCGTCCAGCGTACGCGGGCGCATGCGCGCCGCCAGCGGCGCCTCGCGTCGCATCCGTTCCGCCAGCGCGTGGTCGAAAAGGTCCACGGGCGGAAGTATAGCATGGGCAAAGGAATGAATCCACAAAATAAAACCAAGGAAAACGAGGGTTTAATATTCCTTCGTGTTCCTTGGTTCTTTGTCCGAGCATTCCGTGGAAAGAAACTGCTGAAACGGTTACCGCAATCCCAGCAACTGCGCTACTTTTCTCTGGTCCCAATCCACCACGATCGTCCCGCGGATGTTGAGGGTGGGGGTGGTTTCGTTTCCGTCGGCCCAACCACGCACGCGGGCTGCCGCGGCACGATCTTTGGAAATATCCACCTCGACGTAGTCGATGTCGTACTCTTTCAAGAAGGCACGCGCCGAACGACAGCCGGGGCACCATTCTGTGCAATACATAACAACGTCTGCTGTCGGTTCGGGAGTCTGGGGTTCCGCTTTTTTCCTAAACATTACTGCCGTCTCCGGTTCGAGCTTTGTTAGCCCGGTATAAGATTCGTTGCCGTCCGATGGCTTGTCGATTTCGCGTTGATCCACAAACCAGTTTATTTCTTCAGCACGACCGCCGCTGCTATCGCGGCTTGATAAATGTCCTTCAAGGGAGCGTTCTTCTCCTTGGCGATGCGCAGGCAATCCCGGTATTCCGGGGCGACATTCATTACCCGTCCGTTCAGCTTGGCGATTTTTACCAGCACCGGGCCGAAGGAGGTTTCCACGGTGTCTTCCTCGCGGTCTAGCTTGCGCCGCTCCACCGGATGCATGCGCACGCCTATTGTAGTCGTTTCAGAGAATACTATTCCGAGCGTATCATCCAATTTCGATTCATCCACCATCAAGCTGAGCATCACCGCCGGCCGATTACGCTTCATCTGGATCGGCGTGAGAAAGACATCCAGCGCCCCGGCTTCAAACAGTCTTTCCGATACGCGCTCGTAAAACTGTGGATTCATATCGTCGATATTCACTTCCACGATCATTACCCGGTCGCCGCCTGGAGCCCCCGACCCCACCCCCGCCGGAGCAGGCTGGTGCAATTCTTCGCCGACGGTCACACGCAGCAGGTTGGCCCACGGCAAATCGCGTGACCCCGCCCCGTACCCCACATGTTCGATACTCATCGGAGGAGCGTCGCCGGCGGGCTCAGCCATGGCGGCGATCAGCGCCGCGCCGGTCGGGGTGACCAGCTCGGCGTCTACGTCGTGCCCGTAGACCGGGAATCTCTTGAGCAGTTCGGCGGTTGCCGGCGCGGGGACAGGCAGCAGTCCGTGCGCCGTCTGCACCGTTCCGGCGCCGATATGGATCGCGGAGGAATAGAGCTTCTCCACGCCGAGCATCTCCAGGCAGATTGCGGTGCCGACGACGTCCAGGATGGCATCCACCGCGCCGACCTCGTGGAAGTGAATTTTCTCCACCGGCTCACCGTGTGCTCTGGCCTCGGCCCGGGCGAGTTTTTGGAATGCAAGCAGGCTTCGCTCGCGGACGCGGTGTGCCAATGGGCTGGCACGGATGATGTTTTCGATATCCGCAAGGTGCCGGTGCGGTTGCGTCTCTTCGACGCGGATATCCACAAACAGCCCGCGCAACCCGTTTTTTACCACCTCGCGGATGTCCATTCGATAACCGCCAACTCCGATCTTCTCCAGTTCCCGGCGGAAGGAATCCTCCGAGAGGTCGCAGTCGAGCAGCGCACCGAGCGCCATATTGCCGCTGATGCCGGAAAAACAATCGAGATAGGCTATCTTTGCCATGGTTTTACGACGTCCCTGCGTGGCTATGGATCCATCCGTGATCGATCATAGCATGATCTGAATGTGGCGGAAAAATAAAAAAGATGTCATTGCGCGCGACCGAAGGGAGCGAAGCTCCGGCCTCGCCCCGGCAAATGTAACGCTTGCAATGTAGGGGCCGGGGCGGGGCTCGCAATGACAAATCCCGACATTTTCCGAAGCCTTTTAGGTGAGCAATTCTCGCAAGGCTCTCCCTATGGTTGATGGATTTAGGATGATCTCCCGTTTGCTTCTATTTTGGATTCCGGTTTCCCGGATGATTATTTTCGAGGAAGCGCTCTCCGGGGATTGCAGCTATTGATTTATCAAATGCGCGGTGTATCCGCCCCCGAAACCGTTGTCGATGTTGACCACGGTGACCCCCGGTGCACAGGAATTCAGCATGGTCAGGAGCGCCGATACGCCGCCAAAGGAAACGCCGTAGCCGACGCTCGTCGGCACAGCGATCACCGGCCGGCTGACCAAACCGGCGACGACACTCGGCAATGCGCCGTCCATCCCGGCCACGACCACCAACACATTGGCTGAGAATAGATTTTCCCTGCGGTCGAACAGGCGGTGAATGCCGGCTACGCCCACGTCGAACAGCCGCTCGACTTTGCTCCCGAGCGTCTCGGCGGTGACGGCCGCTTCCTCGGCCACGGGGATATCGGCCGTGCCGGCGCTGACCACCAGCACCGTCCCCTTCCCCGTCTGCGGCGCGTTCCCGCCCAGAACCAGAATCCGCGCCTCCGGGTGATAGACTGCCGCGGGAAATTTCTTCCGCACCGCTTCGGCCTCTTCGGGCGGCATCCGTGCTGCCATCACCCGCCCCTCATGCTTGGCCAACCGCTCGAAGATGGCGACGATCTGCTCGGTCGTTTTACCGGGGCAGAAGATCACCTCGGGGAATCCCTTGCGCAGCGCTCGGTGCGTATCGACCTGGGCAAAACCCAAATCCTCGTAGGGCAGATCCTTCAGGCGTGCAAACGCATCCTCCACGCCGGTCTTACCGGTGCGCACCTCTTCTAATAAAACGCGAATGCGTTCAGTGTCCATCCCGCGCTTCCTTCGTTCGATCGAGCGTCTCGTTCAAACTCCCCCGTCGGTACCCCTCCAGATCGGCCGAAATATATTGGTACCCGGCCGCGCGCAGAGCCGCCACAACCTTTGCGGCGATCTCCGGGGAGGCCAGGCGGGTAACTTCCTCCGGAAGAACTTCCACCCGCGCCATCGTCTGATAATCCCGCACGCGGACAACACCAAAACCCAGCGCTTTGAGCGCCGCTTCCGCCGCCCGCACGCGCAGGAGACCTTCGAGCGTGATCCGCGCGCCGTAAGGGAAGCGCGCCGCCAGGCACGATTCTGCGGGCTTGTTCCAATTCGCCAGCCCGGCGCGGTGCGCCAACTCGCGGATTTCCGCCTTGCCCAGATCCGCCTCGCGCAGCGGGCTGCGCGCTCCGGCTTCCTTCACCGCGCGCTCTCCCGGCCGGTAATCGCCCAGATCATCGCGGTTCGAACCTTCCACGATCCAGGTGACCTTCTCCTTCCGCGTAAATTCTTTCAGCGAACCCAACACACCGCGTTTGCAATAGTAGCATCGATCCTGCGGATTGTGCACAAACTCCTCGTCCTCAATCTGATCCGCTTGTAGAAAAATGTGGCGCACCCCGAGCGAGCGGGGAAGCTCGCCGAGCGTTTCCTCGTTCTGTTCGATATAGATCGGGCTTTGGGCCGTCGCGGCGATGACCTTGCCCGGCCCGAGGGCCTGCACGGCCTCCCAAAGCAGCAGGCTGCTGTCCACGCCGCCGGAATACGCGACCATCACGGAGCCGAGCCCGCGCAGGATCTGCTGCAGCGCCGCTTGTTTTCGTTCCAACTCCGGATTGTCCGTCATGTTTGTCTCTTTCTTCCGTGATCCACCGGGCAAATTCCTCTACGGCTTCCGGGCGCCGATCAGAATCCAAGCGATGTGGTGATGCGGTGTGCCCTCCGCCCTCGGCTCGAGGAATTCGTGCTCATACAGTGCGCGAATGCCCAGACACCGAAAGTCCGCTTCCAATTCCTCGCGCGTGCTCAGGTGAAGATGAAATTTCTCCTCGCCCGAAACCGCGCTCGTGGAAATCTCGTTCCCCTTGCCGGCGTGCTCCGGGTCGCGGCTTGAGAGTCCGCCCAGGAGCAGCAAGCCCCCGGGTGCCAGCCACGCAGGCGTCGCGCGGCAAAATTGATTTCTCTCTTCCGGTGAAAGAACTTGGTACAGATTGGCGGCGTATACCAGATCGAAGGATCCTTCCATCATATCCTGGAAGCGCAACTGGCGAAATTCCACCTTTCGGCGGTTCTTCGCGGTCAAGCCCGCTCGCGCCATTTCCATCGCCTGCCCGGAAGGATCTATGCCCACCAGGCTGACCTTCCACTGGTCGGCAAAGTACAGTGCGTCGCGGCCATATCCGCAACCGATTTCCAGCATCCGCTTTCCGTCGGTTGGGATCTTCTCCTTTTCGAAAAACATTCCAATCACACGGGCAATCTCGCTGGGCTGACCCCCCCAGATTTTGCGCCCGGTGCGGTAGGCGCCGTCCCAATACGACAGACTCATTTTTTACCCGGCCCTTTCCAATGCGCGAGTATCGCGGCCACTTCGCCGATGGTTTTCACTTGGGCGTCGGCCGAGACCTTTCCCAGGAACGGCCGGTTGGTCGGCGATTGTTCTTCCGTGCACAGCCAGATGGTCCGCATACCGAGGTTTTTGGCTCCAAGAATATCCATCCCCAGCTGATCCCCGACCATCACGATTTGCGGCGCCGGAATACCCCACGCGTTGAGGATGGGCTGGAACGCGCGCGCATCCGGCTTGCGGATGCCGATCTCGGCGGAGATGACGACCGGGTCGAAAATTTTATCCAGCCTATGGTTGGCCAGCATCCGCCGGACGTTGGCTTCGTCCGAGGCGTTGGAAAGCATCGCCATGCGCAAACCCAGCGCGCGGATCTTCCGCAGCGCGCTTTGCGTTTGGGGAAAGAGTATCCAGTGCGATTCGTACACCGTGTACATTGCGCGCAGCGAGCGCTGGATCCGGCTCAACGGCTGCGGAGGCACACCCTCGGTCTGAAGGGTTTCCACCAGCACCGCGGTGGATGTGGTTTCGATGTGATCGAGCAGGCGTTTGCGTTCATACTCATCGAACTTGCGCGCCAACCGGTCTAGGAAGGAGAATTCGCGCGGTTCCACCCCGTCGCTGCGGAGCTCCTCCAGGAGGGCATGGTGCGCCTGCTTGCGGACCTCGGCCCAATCGCCATCGAAGGTGATGAGGGTCGATCCGTAATCGAAAATCACGCCCCGGATTGTTCCCATGCGCTAATATCCCTCCCGCGGATCGAACCGGTTGAGCAGCGGTTGATTCCCCAGGTAACGCCGCAGGTTCTCCGCAAACAGATCCGCCGCGCGCAGGTCGTACTTCGGCGAATTTCCGGCGATGTGCGGCGAGAGGAGCAGTCCCGGAGTATCCCAAAGGTCGCTTTCCTCCGGCAAAGGTTCCTGGGCGAAAACGTCAAGCGCGGCTCCGCCGAGTTTCCCCTCCCGCAGCGCCTTCCGCAGCGCTTCCTCATCCACTATGCCGCCGCGCGAGATATCCACCAGGCAGGCGCCGTCGCGCATCGCCGCGATGGCTTCCGGGCCGAACCACCCGCGCGTGTCTTCCGTGAGCGGCGCGCTGATCACCACGAAATCGCACTCTTCCAACATCCGGTGCAATGACTGCGGCGGATAGATGCGCGCGGGAATTCTTCCCTCCGGATCGCCGAGACCTTCCACGTTATACCCTGGATCTTCCGGATACCTCACATTGCGCTTCGTCGCCAATATCCGCGCGCCGAAACCCTTGCAGAGTCGCGCTACCTCGCGTCCCACGCTTCCATATCCGGCAATGCCAACCGTCGCCCCGCGCAATTCGTGAGGGCGGAAGCGTTCCCATTTTTCCCGCGGCCACTCGCGCTCCGATTGGGAGCGCACCAGCGCGGGCAGGCGATGGCCCAGGGCCAGCAGCATCATCACCACGTACTCGGCCATTTGCGGCGCCGCCGCGCCCGAAAGCGAAGTGCATTGCACGCCCCGGTCCAGGAGCGGCCGCAGCGGCAGGTTATCCAATCCGGCCATGTGGAACTGGATCCATTTCAAGTTCGGCGCCTGTTCCGGCTTGGGAACAACCCGCAAGGTATACAGCACTTCCGCCCGGGCCATGAGACCCGGCGGTGCTTCGTCGGGCTTAAGCGCGGGATGAACGTGGAACTCCAGCCGCGGGGAGACCGCCTGCAACCGTTCCAAAACGTCCGCAGGAAAAGATTCCGTGACGAGAATGAAAATTTTTTCCTCCATGGATTTGGATTACCTTATCTCAGCCCTGATGATCCATTCCGATCCGGGTTCACCGGGGCGTCACCGGCTGCTTCATGCCGGGACATTTCTCAGCGTCCGCACGGCCCGAAGTGTAACCCACTTATTGGGCGCCTTTTTCGAACCGAAATCCACCCAAGTCTTGCCAGCATAATCATACTCGAGCGGCCACCGTCCCTTGTCGTCCTGTTTTTCGCGGATGGCGGTTATGGCGTTGGCCAGGCGGGGATCGCGGCCGAATCCAAGCGCAATCAGCGCCTCGACGTTCTGCAGAAAGTCTGTGATATAGAATACGGGGAAACCAAATTTCCACCAGCTGGAGTTCGGTTTTTTGCTGTAACCGGCAGGGTAAAGTGCCGACGCCGGATCTACGCTCAGCAGGAAATCTGCGCCGCGTTTGATGGCCCGGGCTGCTAGAGGCGTGCGCAGAATTTTTGGCAGTGCGCCCAACGCCAGCATGACTTTCACCGCACCCCAGGCGCAAGGCAACTTGTTGTTGGCGCCGCAGGTAAAGGTAGGGCCGCATTTGCCGGCATAGTAGCGAACGGACTCCTCGCGGTCACCGGGCGGCGCCACACCTTCGCCGGTGACGGTTCTGCTCATCCATTCGAACGCATTCCCAAGGAGAGCGGGATCATATCCGAGTTCGAGCAGCGCCCAGCAGAGATTGCCCTGCAGGCAGTCGACCGTGCCGGACGGCGCACCCGTGAGCGTGAATTGACCGGCGGGCGTCAGGGCATGGCTCACCAGATACGAGCAGGTTTTGGAAATACGCTTATCTTCCTCGATCGACGCTCCCAATTGGGCCAGCAGGATGATCGCCCATACCGTCGACCGGTATTTGGGATTGTAGCCAGGCCCGGGTTTGACCCAATAGCCCGACGCGTCCATTTTGGAAAGAACGACTGCGATGGGCCCTTCCTTGTGGGCTTTCTTGCGGGCGGCGCGCAACTCGGCGCTATCGGGCGGGGCCCGAAGAATGTCCCGCATCGCCAGATACCGCACACCAGGCGATTCGCTTTCCAGAAGCCATGGCACAGGGTCGGCCTTGAATTGCGATTTCCACGACATGGATTCTGCCTCCTTCGGTATATCGCTTCCTTTCCCCCCCAAAAGAAATCTAACGCGGAGGAATATTCGCCGCCGGGAATCGTATCAAGTTCCTTTCCGCGCCGCAATCTCTCCCCCAAAAAAGGAAACGAGGAACCGATCGAATGCGAAAACCAGTTTTTTTTTACTGGTAGGTTGCGGAAAAAGTCAAGCTTTGTCATTGCGAGCCCGCCCCGGCCCATACTCTGCGAGAGTTGCATTTGCCGGGGCGAGGCCGGGGCTTCGCTCCCTCCGGTCGCTCGCAATGACATCTAATTTTTTTGTTCGCAGCCTACTAGGCCTTTGGATTAATTGAAATGGAATATCCTGTATGGAGGAGTCGGAATTACAGCATGAGCATAACGCCAACGCTCAGAGCAATCAACAGAATCGCGATCGGTATCAGCAGGCTGCGCATGACCTCGCCTTCGCCGGGGCTACCGCGCAAAGAGTTGGAGCCGAGCCCGACTTTGGCAGGCGAGATGACCGAACCCACCGCTCCGCCGCCCGTCTGAGCGGCCAGCAGTATCTTCTCCGGCAATCCCAGCGTCTGCGCCATACGTTGCTGGAGCGGCGAAAACAACAGATTGGAATTGGTATTGCTGCCGGTCAAGAACGCGCCCATCGCGCCCAGCCAGGGAGCGACCGCCGGGAAAGCGCTGCCCATCGCCGCGCCGACCCCATCCGCCAGCCGGGCCATCATCCCGGCTTGCGAGAAGATCGTCGAGATGCCGACCATCAGAAAGATGCCTATCGATACCGGAACCGCGCGCTGGACCGTATTTCGGAGAATGGTTTGCGGCGACGAATTTTGCAGAAATCCCAGCAATGCAAAAAGCAAGGTTGCCGCAACCGAGGTGTAAACCAGCAATGCGCCGGGATGTCCTAACGGCGCAATCCCTTTGCTGAATTCAGCCGCCGCGACAAAACCAAGGGAGGTGGAGGTTTGCGGGAAGGTCGTCCGCCACTGGACGGATTGCAATGCCGCGTGCAGTGGCGGAATCCATTGCGCGCAGAGGATGACGGCCATCAGCAGGCCGTATCCCGCAAGCCCCCATAGAAACTTTCGGTCCGGCAGCTGAGAAACGTGGGCTTGCCTCCGTTCAGCGAGCCTGACGATGGCGAAGATCACACCCAACCCGGCCAACCCCCCACCGAGGGAACCGATCTGCCAAAACCCAGAAACGGCCAGCAGGTATTGGACACCCGCCATGACCAACCCGACGGCGATGATTACCGGGAAGATTCGGAAAAAACCGCTGCGCCCCGAAGCCAGAATGCCGATCATCAAGCCGCTGAGCAGGCAGATGACTCCCAGGAGGATCGCCGACGGTCCGGCAAGCGCTCCCGCCGGAAGGCCGCTCGCCGTCATCAGCGCTTGAAAGGATGTTCCGAGCGATCCGAAAGTTACCGCCCACGCGTGGCCGATGCTTGGGAAAAGCACAGCCTGCAGCGGGGAGAAACCGGTTTCCAGAAGCAGCGGGGCCGTGATAACCACCGGCACGCCGAACCCGCCGGCTCCCTGCAGAAAGGAAGCAAATGCCCAAGCCAGGGTAAGCGCGCGCAGATTCTTCCAGGGGATAGCGCGGATAAATCCCAACCCGATAGCCTGGACAATTCCGGCTTCCTCGCAAACACCATAGAAGAGCAGCGCTCCCCAAACGATGTACAGGACGTCAAGCGTCAGAAACAATGCCTTGGCCTGCGAGACGGCAATTAAAGGAAGACCGGCTCCGAATGCCGACACTGCCAGGAGGAAGGTCAATCCCCAGGCCGCAAGTCCGATCTGCGTCAGATACCAGCGCAACGCTAGCATCAGGAATAGGATGAGCGCAAAGGGCAAAAATGAAAGCAGGATTAAGAGAAGATTCATTCTGCGGCCGCCCGTATCCGAAGCAGAGCACTCATTACGATTAACAACGGGTTAATATCGTCGAATTTCATCCCAACGTAGGCAAATCGTAGGGTTTCCGGACAGTGTCTGAAGTGAATATTAATCTGAGATATGCTATTCTAAAAACCAGAAGGGCAACTCTCTCTTCTTCTCCTCCTTTTCGAGAGCCGGGGTCGGCGTCCCCGGCTCTTGTGATTCTAGGCGCGAACTCCCTCCCGGGAGGTTCTCCGGGCGCGGATCCGGTAAATCCACTTCAGGAGCTCGGCGGCAACCGCGGATGCCGACGCCAGCGGGAGCAGCACCAGCCAATCCCGTCCATCCAGCGCGACGGTGCTGAAGATGGGATCGAAAAACGGAATGT
>JBEKDW010000051.1:0-12007 GCA_050014155.1 Anaerolineales bacterium | reverse complement strand
TAACAGAAGGTTCCCCAGCAATCCCGCGTGCGATCCGACCGCCAGCGGGTGACGTCGGTCCGTCCCCAGCGGCTGTAACCTCCCCCGGCGTTCGTGATCATCACGCTGTATCCTTCGTGGCCGAGGAGCAGGGTTCGAGGCCGGAGCGTATGCGGGGTATCGAATCGGCTTTCGGAGACGGCGGCTTCCGCGACGGGGGGCGGGACGGCCGCGTGATCCCGGGATGGGACGATATACGCCGGCGGCTGAATGGGGATCCTTTCATGCAGCAGCAGCTCCGATGCTTGCAGGAGCGGGGTGGAATGGAAATACCGCTGGATCGGGTTCCCCAACAGGAAATTGGCCAGGGAGAGGAAACCCATGCTCTGGTGGTGCGCCATGTAGGTGTGGATATCGATCCCTTTTTGCCCCTTGCGGTTCGGTCGCCGGCTGTAATCGATTGCGTCGAAGAATCCCAAACCGCCGAGCAGCCCCGATTTGGCCAGGCGGCGGAGATTCCGGACTGACTCATGCGGGGCGATGTTCACTGCCAGCAGGGATGCGTACGGCGCCACCACGCTTTCCAAATCCTGCTGGCGTTTCAATGCGAGCGCCGGCACGCCGAAGGCTTTGTATTGATAGGTCCGGTTGATATCCAGGTCTCCGAATGCGGATTCCGACAATCCCCAGGGAGTCCCCTGGCTGCGTCCGTAAGCGATTTGGATCGCGACCGCGTCTTGGACCGCCCGATCGAGCAGGGTGTTTTCGAATGATCTTTGGAAGAGAAGCGGCATCAAATATTCGAACATGGTTCCGGTCCAGCTGACGAGTACCCGCCGCCGGCCGACGGTCCGGAAAAGGCGCCCCAGGGAAAACCAATGTTCCACGGGAACTTCGCCGCGGGCGATGGCAATGTAGCTCCCCAGCCTGGATTCGCTTGCCAGGAGGTCGTAATAGGATGTATCGAGCCGCCCTTCGGTGACGTTATACCCGATGGAAAACAATCTTCGATCGCGATCATACAGGAAGCGCATGTCGATCGCTTCGTAGGTTGCACGTACATCCTGCCCAAGCTGTTTGCCCAGCCCCAGCATCTCTCCGGCAAGCCATTTTGACGTGGAGTAGGCCTGGATCACTCGATCGATCCATTCCCGCACGGATGGCTCCGGACCGGGAGATCCATCACGAATGGATGCAAGCGTTTGAATACACGGAACGTTTCCCTCGGCCAGATCGGTCAGGGTGGGCGTCTGGCGCAGGGTTTGTTGAAGGATCGGCAGGATTGCCACTCTCGGCGAATCCATCCCATCGGCTAGGATTTCCATCCATTGGAGATACCGGTCACCGATGTTGATCCAGGCTTTAATCTGGTCGTCCAATTGATGCACCCAGGCGGCCATCTCCGAGCTTGCGGCGGATTCCCGGAGCAACCCGTCAGCCAGAGATTCCATATCATTCCGGATTTTACGGAGCAGTCTCAGCGCGTCGATCGCACGCACCGGCGGTTTGTCCAGCCTTTGCGCGAGCCGGCGGAGGGCGCGGGCCCGTTTCCCGGAGCGAATTTCCTCCGCGTAGGTTTGTCTGACGATCGCAACGGTATCCGCCAAACCGTCAAAGATGCTTCCGTCCAGGATCGGTTTTTGCAGCAATTCGGATACGCCCGTTTCCACGGAATACAGCGAGGCAAGCAGGTTTCCGCTGTCGACGGTTGATACATAACGTGGTTCGAGGGGGTGCATGGTATGGAGATCGTACCAATTGAGCAGGTGGCCGTTATATCGTTCCAGCTTATGAACGGTCTGCATCGAGCGGGTAAGCGTCTGGATGACCTGATCGATTGTGGAATATCCGAAACCCCGGGCGGCGACCGCGCTGATTAACCCCAGGCCGATGTTCGTCGGGCTGGTGCGCATGGCCATTTGGTTCTGGTAGGAAATTTGAAAGTTGTCCGGCGGCAGCCAGGAGGTCGGCTCGCCGATGCATTCCGAAAAGAAGCGCCAGGTCCGGCGGGCGACGATGCGGAGAAATCCGCGGTCCGCAACGGAAAGGGAGAGGCGTCTCGATTTGGGATGATAGCGGATGTTCAACACCCAGGCGATCAACGGGGAGACAAACCATAAAAAGAGCCAGGGAGCGGCGGGCGTTGCTCCAAAAATCCTCCACCGAAGGAGAGCCCAGAAGCCGACCGCGCTCAATATGGAATATGGGGTAAGGGAGAGGATGAGTGCACCCGTCTGGCCCAGAGCCCGGCTGCGGATGGCCTGGGCGGAAGTCCAACGGAGCATTCCGTTGTGAGAAATGTACCGCCGGTACCAGACTTTGAAAATGGCGTCGAATGCCAGCCAGGCCTGGTGGGGGAGCAGTGCCGCTTCAACAATACCGCGGAGGATATCGTGGGCCAGCCTGGAGGGCGAGAGTTTCTGCATTTCCTGCTGGCTGGTTATCGCGGAGAGCATCTGGCTCAGCGGCTGGAAGAATATCGACAGGCCTATGACCAACGCCGCCGACCAGCCCATCGCCGGAGAAGTAGCCCAGGCAACGGCCAGCAAAACCACGCCGGCGATCGGCACCAGGCTCCGGCGCAAATTATCGAAAATCTTCCAGCGGTTGATGGCCGAGAGGTTGTTCGGACCCCGCCGCCCGCCCGCCAGAGGTACGACGGGGAAGAGCCAGTCGATGATCTGCCAGTCGCCCCGAATCCAACGGTGCTGCCGCTTGCTATAGTCGAAGTAAGTCCGGGGAAATTCGTCGAACAACTCGATGTCGCTTGCCAATCCGGTACGAGCGTATTCCCCTTCGATCAGGTCGTGGCTGAGCAGCCGTTCTTCCGGAAAACGGCCGGTCAGAATCCGGCTGAAGGCGCGCAGGTCGTAGATCCCTTTGCCGTTATAGGAACCTTCCCCGGTGAGATCCTGGTATACGTCGGAGACCGCTTTGGTGTATGGATCGATCCCGATCGGGTCGGAAAACAGCCGGCTGAAAGGCGAAGCCAGCATGCTGGGCAGGGATGGACTGACGCGCGGCTGGAGGATGGTATACGAGCCGGCCAGGATTCTGCCCTGCGCATCAAATCGGGGCCGGTTGAGCGGATGCGCAAGCGCCTCGATCATCCGGCGCGCGGTTCCCGGCGGCAACTGGGTATCGCTGTCCAGCGTGATGATAAATCGGATGCCGGTCAGCCGGTCAGGATTTCCCACCTGGAGCAGCTGTGGTGCGCCCTCCGGCCGGGTATTTTCCAGAAACTGATGCAGCTCCTCGAGTTTTCCGCGTTTGCGCTCCCGGCCGATATAGCAACGCTCGGACGGGCTCCATTGCCGCTCACGATGGAAGAGGAAAAAACGCTCATCGTCGTAGCGGATGTTCAAAGCCTGCATTCCATCGACGGTCTGCTGCAGGAGGTTCGCATCCTCATCCCGGCGAAGCGAATCCGAATCCTCGAAATCCGAAAACAGGGCGAAGTAGATATTGGGATCTTTGTTTCCCAGATAGCGGATTTCCAATTTTTCCACTTCGGTGCGGATCGTCCCGGCGTCCGTCAGCAGGATCGGGACTACCACCAGCGTTCGGAATGCGACGGGAACTCCCGGACCTTCAAAATCCATTTTCGGGAGCGTACGGGGGGGAAGCACACGGGTGAATAAGTAATTCAGGACCTGCACTGCAATCTGGCTGACGGGCAGGATGAACAAGAGCGAGAGGATCGCCCGCTGCGCTGGAAATTGCTCGTTCAGGCACAGGAGCAAAATCGGTGCATAGAGCGGAGCAAATACCAGGGAAAAGCCCGCGAAGAAGATGGTGGAATGGCGCGAAGACACCCATTGACGGATGAGACAACGGATCTTGCGGTGGCATCCCAGAAGCCGAGTGAATTTGCGCCGGCCGTCACCGATCAGATAGTATCCGACATGGTCAAGCCGGTCATCCTCGGGCGCACCGTTCTCTGCGGCGGATGCGGAAAGTTCGAGCACCCGTTCCGTGACGGTCTGTTCCGAGAAATGAGATTCCCGCGCCGCCTCTTCGACGGCTTGGCGGTATTTGTTGCGGGTCTCGAAATCCATTTGCGCGTAGATGCCAGCCGGATCCTTTTGCAGCAGGTGGTTGACTCGGCTGTCCTCCTCGAAGATTTTTCTCCAATCCATCAACGCGAGTTGCCGCAGGCTGGAAAACACATTTCCGATGGATATCTGGTCTTGGGTTTGCCGGTTTTGTTCGCGGAGGGTCAGTTCGCTCAGCGGTTGGACCAGGACGCGCTCGAGCCAATGCTGCACCAGCACCAGTGCGTTCGGCTCGTCGTAGAGGTAGCTGATGATTTGGGAACAGAAATACTCGCTGGGGGCGGGAAGGTTTTCGGTCAGCTTCGCCAGGACCGAAAAAAGCTGGCCGGGATCCCGCCGGTTGGCCGAGATCAGCCGGTTGGCCCAGAAACCCGCCGTCTCCCGTTCCCGCAATTCGGTCAGCGTTCTTTCCGCCAGGAATTGGACGTTTTCTATCAGGGCGATGCGAAGCATTTGAGGGAGCGCCCAGAGTTCGCCGATGGTGAGCGGTTGGAGGGATTGATATGCTTCGAGGAAGGTTTGTAAATTGTCCCGGTCCAGACGCAAATCGACGTGGGACACGAGCTCTTTGGCCAGCGCGTAGATACGCGGCAGGTTTAGGAAAGGCTCACGGTCCAGAAGCGGGAGCTGGCGGAAATACCGGCGGGGAAGATTGGTCCGGATATCACGGGCGTTGCTTTCGATGATGTATTCGTTGTCGAGAATCCATTCCGCCGAAGTGGTGGTCGGTTGTTCCAGGCGGTTTGCGTCCGAAAGATCCAGGCAAATCTGATGGAGGGTCTTCACCGCCTTCCCCACCCGGTGCAGAAGCTGCTCGTCGCGAACGGGTTTGGCCAGCAGCCGGTGTTCCTGCGCGAGCTTGCGGGCATACTGCTGAAGCTGAGCTTGCGGGAGCAACGCGGCCCCTCCCAGATCCCCGGCGGGCTTGTCCTTCCGGAGGGGAAACAGGAGGAAGATCGTGGGCTGGGTCTCCCCGCTTTCCCGGATGATGATCTGGGGGTTGCGGAAGGAAGGCAATGGTGCCTGGAGCAGCAGAACGCTCTCCTCGGTCAGAAGCCACTGCGCGTGGTCGGCCAGCACTTGGCGGTCGATTCCGTACCGGGATCGCCGAAAGGCGGCCAATCCGAAAACCGCTCCCAATAATCCGCCCGCCAGAAGAGGAATCCATATCGGGTAGCCAAATCCCGGATTAACCGCCGACCGGGATAGGAGCGAATACAGCAATCCGGCCAATGCAGCGAAGAGAACGGCAAACACGCAGATCAGGAGGAAGCGCAATTGGACAAACGTATCCCTCACCCGCACGGTTCCATCGGAGACGCGATGTAACACCGCCGTGCGCGAAAGACCTTTCTTCTCCAACTCCCAAAGTGCTTTCCTCGCGTTCCGGTCGTTTAAAAAGTAAGCCGCCAGGACGCTGTTTCCGCTTTTTTGTTTTTCCGTGAGGATATCCGGTAAGTTTTTAAAAACGGACGCGGGGTTCATGGTTTCGCCCTTCTATGCCTGGTCCACAGTATATCCTGCCGGGGCGGGGGAGGTCAAAAACCTCTGGCCATGCCGAGGCGAATCCATCTTTGAGATGGTTTTTCCTTTTCCATAACCCGCGGAGTTTTCTCCGCGGGTTGGGGGTTGGAAAGAAAGATTCCAGAAGTGGATTGGACGCCGGGCTCGAAGCCGCCTGCGCAATCGGGGAAATGGAACGGAGCTTTCGGGCAAAACGAAATCCCTCTTGCGAGGGATTTCCATCCATTAGGAATTGGTCAGGGGCAGGCGGAGGATGAATCGCGCTCCGCCTTCGGGGTGGTTTTCCGCGCGCAGGCTTCCGCCGTGCGCTTCGGCCAGCTTGCGCGCGATCGCCAGCCCCAATCCGGTTCCGCCATCGGAGCGTGACCGCGCCGTATCCACCCGGTGGAAACGTTCGAAGATAAGATCCAATTGATCTTCTGGGATTCCCGGCCCGGAGTCTTCCACCGTCAGGAGAATGCTGTGGGCATCGGATTTCAACCCGAGGCGGATCGTTCCGCCGCCGGGAGTATGTCGCAGCGCGTTGTCCAACAGGTTGCCGAGAATCTGTTCGAGCCGCTGTGAATCGGCCTGCACCGTGGGCAAGGCCGGCTCCGGCGCAAGCTCGATCCGCTGCGACTCGGATTCGGCGCGTGGCGTAAACCGGGCAGCCACGCGGAGTAAAAGCTTGGAAAGATCGACCTCGGATTTCTCCAGCGCCAATTGACCGGCGTCGGCCAATTCCAGTGTGCGCAGATCCTCCACCAGCCGGTCCAAGAGTTCGGCGCTCTCGCGGATCGGCGCGAGATTTTCCCGCGTGAGCGGATATACTCCGTCGGCCAAAGCGTCGAGGTTGGCTTGCACAACCGAAAGCGGATTGCGCAGTTCGTGGGCGATATCGGCCGTCATTTCCTTGCGCAGTTGCTCCTGCCGTTCGATTTCCGTCATCATCCCGCGGAAGGAACGGGTCAGGTCGCCGACTTCATCGCCCGAAGGGGAAGGTAGCTGCAGATTGCGTTCGCCGCGAGCAAATCGCTGCATCGCACCGGTCAATTGGCGTAACGGGGAAGTAAGGCTCTGGCTTAGAAGAAGCGCAATCGCCAGGCCGACCGCCCCGGCTGTAATCGCCGCCAGCAGCATCGCCCGGTTCACCGCCACCAGCAGGAGTTCTTCCGGTCCGGGAGGCGGCGCTTCTTGGGTAACCAGCTGTCCGACCGTCTGGTCCCCTTCCCGGATGGGGATGGCGACGTCTCCGGGAGAAGATGCAAATTTCCGTCCGACCATGGCTCCACCGGTGTCGGCGACGACGATGCCTTTTTCATCCACCAGCAGCCAGTGGGTGTTGTGCATGGCCGCCATCGGCCCGGGGGAGGAGAGCACGCTTTCCACGCCTTCCCAGGAATGATGGCCGTTGTAGTACGCGCCCAGCTCACGGGCCAGCAACGCGTTGGGCATCATCCCGATTTGCGAAAGGGTACCGCGCATTTCACGCCCCGCCGTGCGGCCGGTGAAAAACACCACCGCTGCGAGGGTTGTGAGCAGCAGCACGCCGAAGGCGAGCAGAACTTTCATAGCCAGACGCACGGTTATTTTTCCTCGAAGCGGTATCCGATTCCGAACACGGTGATGATGTGGGAGGGATTCTTCGGATCCGGTTCAATCTTGGCGCGCAGATTTTTAATGTGCGCATCAATGGTGCGTTCGTATCCCTCGAACGAACTTCCCTGCGCGGCCTCGAGCAGTTGCATGCGCGTGAAAGCCCGTCCCGGTTGGGAGGCCAGCGCCGAGAGAAGATTGAATTCGGTCGGGGTCAGATCGAGCGATCTGCCGTTTTGGATTACGGTATGGCGGACCAGGTCGATTTCCATATCCACGGTGCGAATCACCTCGCGCGGGGCCGAAGCGGCCTGCGCCCGGCGCAGGATCGCCCGCACGCGCGCCACCACTTCGCGCGGGGAAAACGGTTTGGTCACATAATCGTCCGCCCCGAGTTCGAGCCCCACCAGGCGGTCGCTTTCCTCCACGCGCGCAGTGAGCATCAGGATCGGGGTCTGCCCCTGGCGCCGGATTTCCCGTGCCACGTCCAACCCGTCCATTCCGGGCAGGCTGAGGTCGAGCACGACCAGATCGGGATGCTGGGCGTGGAATATTTGCAGGGCTTCGTCACCGCGATAGGCAGTTAGGACCCGGAATCCGGATTGCTCGAGATACGAGGTCAGCACGCGGACCAGTTGCGGCTCGTCGTCTACGATCAGGATATGCGCTTCCATAATCCTCATTATATTGGAATACGCCGGCAGACGCGTGGCGGCCGGACGGGGGATCGGCAGGGAGAGTTCGGAACGGATCATATCGCCAGCGCCCAATACACTCCGAAGAACGCCGCAATCGGAAGTGCCATGATGAGGAAGCCGCTCAGCGATGAAAGGACCGCCAATCGCGGCGTGCCTTTGCCTCCGCGACGAAGGATCCGCATGCCCAGCAGCAACAGGGGCAGGTAGATCACGCTGCTGAGCAATCCGGGCACATACCCGCGTGAGATCAACGACAGGCCGGCAAATCCCACAAAATCCAGCAATCCCCATACCAGAACGCCCAGCCCGATGGGGAGGAATTTTCCCGGTTCGATCCGGTAGATGAAATAGGCCAGCGAGAGCGCCAGGATGAAATACGGTAGTTGCAGCAGCCAGGTGGTCACGGTGAAGTTCGGGACTATTCCGCGCCGCTCGACCCAGCCGGAAAAATTAAACAACCCCTCTTCCGGAATTTGCAGCGCGAGAAAGACAATTCCCGCACCGAGGATCAGGTGATCCAGCGTCAGTTTCGCTTTGCCCGGCACATTGCGCCTTTGAAAAAGAAGGAATATCCCGCCCCGATGCGAAAAAGCCAGGGGCGGGATATCCCAATAAACAAACCGCGAGTGTTACAGCTTCCTCCCGCAATACGGGCAAGCCACCCAACCCTGCTGGATCGGCATGCCGCACTTTGGGCACGGGGTGGTTGCCGGCGCCGGCGGCGTGAGGGGCGTGGGGGGTGTGGAAGGTGCGGAGGGTTTCCGAACCAGCATCACCACAAGCGCCACTACCAGAACGACAAAGAGAACGGGGATTGCCAAGCGCGTAAGAATTCCCAGCCATCCAAATGCGCCCACGCCCATCATCCCGAAGGGCATCATTCCCCGATTAACCATCATCCTTCCGGGCAGCATAACGCCTCTGCTGAACAGCGCCAGTCCGATGCAGAAGGCCAGTACAAAGACCACCAGCCCGAAGATAATCCATTTCCAAACGCTTTTCATTTCGTCAGCTCCTTTTCCGCGACGAAGGCGCCTAGCCCGACGGGCTCCCAAACCTGCTGGGTCGTCCCGTTAATGCTGAGCAGTCCGGCTGTCTTCCCGTCGACGGAATAATCGAAAGTGTAATACCCGTAAAAGGCGTACCCGCCTTCATTTAACTTCGCTCCGGCATGCGCTTTATCCAGGTAGGCTTGGGCGGCAAGGCGGGCCTGATCGATTGCCACGGTATTGTCGCTGGTTTGCGCGGAAGTATTTTTCCCCGGTCCGTATTTCAGGTTCCATATCATGGACGGTCCATTCTCCCGAAGAACCTCATTGGTGAAAGGATCGATTAACACTTCCGTTGCTCCGCGACCGGTATCCTTCTCGGTGATCACGGTATAAAACCCGTTCTGAAATTCCAGAACTTGGGCCAGTTGAAAATTGGCACCCAAACCCGCCGCATACGTTTGGGCGGATTGGACAGCTTGGTCCATGGTGATCCTAGTTCCCGATGCGCGATTGCGCCGTTCCCGCATGCGCTCCAACATTCCCTGCAGTGGACCGTTCGCGCCACCGTTCCTCAGACCGGGCAGGATTCCCGGCTGGGGGACCACTTCGTTTCGACCCGGCGCATTGCGCCGCACGGATTGAACCGCCTGCTGAATTTGGGGACGGTATGCCTTGATCAGCCGGCTGCCGCCGTACGCCGCACCAATCCCCAATGCCAGCGCGACGATCGTCACTCCGGCACCGATAATCCATTTACGCATAATTTCCTCCCGGAAATCCGGCGGTCTATTACGCCGCTTTCCACGGTTGAATGTAACGCGAGGATATGAAGATTTGATGAAGACGTGATGGAATTATCTTAAACGCGGAAAAACCGCCGGGAATTCCACAGGGAGAAAAAACCTCCCTGGAGTTAGCGATACGGCAATTCATAAATTTTGGATTTCCGAGTCGGAGGAAGGAATTTGCATGACGGGTAAAGACGAAGCTTCTGTAGGCGCCGACATTCCACCGTTCCGCTTTGGTCCACCAGCGGGCCTCATGCTGATTTCGTACAGGTATATACCAGGGCCACCGGGATCTTCCAGGCTTTCCGTAAACCGGCTTGAAGGGTTATCACTTCAGGGGTCGGGCAGCATTCTTCCTCTTTGTATTGGAACCCCGCTTCCTGCAAACCCTTACGGTAATTCCCCAAAGACCGGATCACAACCGGCAACCGCAGACTGCCCGAGCCCGGCATCGTTAGCTTTTCCTCCCGGGTCGTCTTCAGTAATCCCCTTTTCTGCAACCCGGAAATAAAATCCGGATGGGTTACGGCAATGAGAAACAGCCCATCGCGCGATAAAACCCGGTGACATTCCGCAAGCGCTTTTTTAAAACCGGTTGCAGGGACTTCATTGAAAATCATTGAAGCAAGGATAAGGTCGAATTTTTCGTCCGCAAAGGGAAAAGGCTTGGTCACATCCAGGTATTGATACGCGGCCACTGGAATCCTGAAATGGTGCCGGGCAATTTCGAGCAGTTGTCTGGATTGATCCGTTACGAAGATTTCGGACGGCGCCTGGCCCGGAAACCGGCGGAGTACCAAGGGCAGGAAATAACCGTTGCCGGCTCCAAGTTCCAGTATGGAGCGGTTGTCTATTCCCGAAAGCTTCTCCAAAAGGATGCTATTGAGGACAAGTTCTTTGAACGCACCGCCTTTGTAACCGGTCGTTTCGTGCCAGCGTTTCGCAATAGTATCGTAGTAGGCCATTGGTAAGTTTGTATGTCCGCCGAACGGTACGCGGATCAGCGGCTGACGGAAGGAAACCAGGACGCCTGCGATTATATCTTTGATTCGGTCCCCACATAAAAAACATCCCGAGACAGACTCTTTGCCGGATGTAAAGTGTTGAAAATCGGGAAGATGCTTTATGCCGGACAATTAATTGCCCCAATAATTAATAATGGCAGGCCGCCTTAAAAAACAAAGAGTTTTCGCGTCGCGAAAACCCTTTGTTTGCGAATATCATGAATTTTTCACCGGCAGGTGGAACAATCCAGGATCAGCATACTGCCCGTTCCAGTAGACATAATCTGTACCGTAATTTTTTGATTGTCCTTCTTCCAAGTTTGAAGATACGAACCGGAGATTTCGATGGCGTTCCCATCTGGAGTCCACCCGGCAGTCTTCATTTGCTCTTCGTAATACTTCTTGACCGTGTCGAGGCTGGCGTCGATCTGATATTCCACGGTGCCGGGCGCCACCATTTGGAGGACTGCGCCCGGATAGATGGGCACGTCCGCCGGCAATCCGGCCGAATCCAAACCCTTTAGCGTGATATCCACGTAAAGGATGGTCGCGTTGCCGTGCGGGACGATTTCAAGTTCCACTTCATTGTTATTCGGCATGGTATACAAAAGAGTAATACTTTTTCTAGAATCGAACGTGGGGGATGGCATCGGGGTCACGCCGGATGGACAACTCGAGCCTCCGCCTCCGCCTTCGCAGTCTGCCGGATTTTCTACGCCGCAACTAGCTTCCACCGGCACCGGCGTGGCGTCAGCCGTCCATTGCAGGGCGAGCAATTTTTGTCGGTAAAAAAGCTCCACGGCTTTGTAGTCCTGTAAAATGTAAAACTCCCATGATGTGCTGGAACTGTCCACTAGTTCGGACCTTTCGGGCAGCGGAAAATCCTGCAGATACTTGCCGATAGATTGCGCATCGACGCGCAGGTATTGGCCGTCGATGGTAAGAGCGGTTTCCTCGTAACGGAACGCCAGCGATAGGTAGATGTTCTTGTTCTTCCAATACTGTGTGACCCCGCACGCGGTGTTGGCGTCGGCATACCGCAAGGTCCAACCATGTTTGGGAAGCTCCGTCTCGTAGAAACTCACCACCGTCGCGATGTCCGACGTGGAACTGATGATGAACGAACCGCTGGTGGCATCCGGTTCATCGGATTCGGCGCTATTGGAATCCATGGTCGAGTTGGGTGGTACCGGGAAGGATTTCATCAGGGAGGATACGGATGTATCCTGCGATCCGGACGGTTGGTTCGTGGAAACGACCGATGAAGTGCGGCCGGCCGCAGTTTGCGTATTCGTCTTCTGTACACCGGACTGTGCGGCACCGAACAGGCTGCAGGCGGCGGCGAGGAAACCGGCGGCCAGGAACGGAAGGATCGAGCGTTTATGGGTCATG
>JBEKDW010000050.1:0-12138 GCA_050014155.1 Anaerolineales bacterium | reverse complement strand
TTCGTTCTGACTTTAGGTGGCGTGTTGCTGCTTCTGCGGGGAACCGACAGCGAAAAACCCGGCGGGGTGAAGGCTGTCTATTGGTTCGCCCTGGCGGGAGCGGTGCTGGGGCTGGCCGTTCTGACCCGCTCGGTGATAGCGCTGTTCCTCCCGCTGGCGATGTATTGGATCGGACGCAACGCAAAGAGCATCCGCGGTGCGATACTGTTCGCAGGCGCGGCTGCGGTGGTGGTAGTTCCCTGGGCGGTGCGGAATTCCATCCTGGCCGGGCGGCCGGAGTCGGTGGAAGTGTCGTTGGGTTACAACCTGTATATGGGATACCATCCGCAAAGCAACGGGACGTTCCAGTTCGGGATTTCCTTGGATCTGCTCACGATTTTCGACGATATGCAGCGCGACCAGATCGGACTCCAAAAGGCCGAAGAATTCATCCACAACGATTCGGGCAGGGTGCCGTATCTGATCGTCCGCAAAGCCGGGTACTTTTTCGGCCTGGAACGCCGCGCGCTTCAATATTTCTATTCCAACGATTTCCTGGGATACTTACCCGCTCCCGTGCTTCTGGCGCTGGCGATTGTTTTTTTACTTCCCTTTGTTTTTCTGGCTACAACCGCCGGCTTCGGCGCCATAGCCTTGCCGAACACAGATGCGAAGACTCTCTGCCTGCTGTTTGGGCTGGCGTATATCACTCCGCATTTGCTGATCCTTGCCGAGGATCGATTCCACATGACGCTGATTCCGTTTCTGGCTGTGTTGGCTGCTGCGGCCTTCCTGCGCTGGCGTGAAATTCTCTCTTCCCTGCGTACGCCGTACGACGGATGGAAGTGGCTGCTCCCAGCCGTCGTGGCATTGTTGTTGCTGGCCAACTGGGGTTTCGAGTTGTGGTCGGACGCCCCGCGCCTGGCCGTTTTGTTCGGCCCGAACGGGAATACGGTTTATCCTCCGTATTAAAAAATCCCTCGTCAGGAGCCTGGAAATTATGCTTGCAAAGTGGTTGAAGATAGGGGAGTTGAAGTTCGATCGCGAGATCGTCGCCATCACCATCGCCTCCACGCTGCTCCTGATGGTGAATTATTATTATGCCATCACGCCGGTGCGGGTGATCGACGGAGTAGTTCTGTATCTGATCATCCCCCTGGCGATGATTTCGGTGGGATTCCGCAAGCCCGTGAAGGAGTACGGATTTACGCTAGGGGATTGGAAGGCGGGTCTGATCATCACCGCGGCGGCCATTCTCCTCATAGCGCCGGTGATCTGGCTGGTGGCGCGCTCGGATCCTTCCATGCGCTCCTATTATTCCTCCCAGGCCACGCGCGTGCTCCCCCTGATGACCTTCCTGGACCTGATCGGCTGGGAATTTTTTTTCCGCGGGTTTCTGCTCTTCGGATATGAGCGCGAGTTCGGCGCGCACGCGCTTTGGCTACAAGCCGTTCCCTTCGCCCTGGCGCACATCACCAAGCCCGCCGTGGAAACGTTCTCAACCATTTTCGGTGGTTTTGCGTTTGGATGGGTGGCCTGGCGGACGCGATCGTTCGTCTATCCGTTCCTGATCCATTGGTTTATCGCAACCTTTACGATTCTGGTGGCGGCGGGCGTGCTGGGGTAATCCAAGGTCCTCCCTCCCACGGTGGAGAAATGAATCCGGATGGACAAAATGGAAATCCAACTGGAGAAAATCGTCCACGGCGGCGACGCGATGGGATACGCCCCCGACGGCCGGCCGGTGTTTATTCCGTTTGGCGCGCCGGGCGAACGCGCGCACGTCGAGGTGCGGGAAGAGCACAAAGGATTCCTGCGCGCGAGGCTGCTGGAGACGATCGAACCTTCGCCGGATAGGGTTACGCCGCGCTGCCGCCACTTCGGGGAGTGCGGCGGATGCCAATTCCAGCATTTGGAGTATCCCTTCCAGCTTGCGGTCAAGGAAAAAATCCTGCGCGAACAATTTCTGCGGCTGGGCGGAATTCCCGATGCACCCATCCGGCCCGTCCTACCGTCTACCGGCGTATGGAATTATCGCAACTCCGTCCAATTCACGCCAACCTCCGACCGCCGGCTGGGATTCTATCGGACCGATTCGCACACGGTGATGCCCGTCGAAGAGTGCCATCTGCCGGAATCCCGGCTGGGGGATTTATGGAAATCACTGGATTGGGAACCCTTCCCGGGACTGCGGCAGATCGGATTCCGTGCCGGGGACGGGGAAGAGATGGTCGTGTTCGAAAGCGATACCGGCGAGCCGCCGGAGACGACGGTGGAATCCCCGGTCTCCGTCGCGCTGCTTGGGCCGCAGGGGGAGGGTGCCTATCTGGCGGGCGGTCCGCTGCAATACGAGATCAGCGGCAGAAATTTTACCGTATCGGCCGGTAGTTTTTTCCAGGTGAACACCGCGCAAATTCCGGCCATGGTGAATTTGGTGATGGAAATGGCCGAGCCCAGGAAGGACGAAACCGTGATGGACGTGTATTGCGGCGCCGGATTGTTCAGCGCGTTCCTGGCCGGCTGCTCGGCGCGCCTGATCGGGATCGAAGAATCTCCGTCCGCAGTAAAGGATTTCGAGATCAACCTGGATGCTTTCGATTCGGTCGAGTTGTATGCTGGCCCGGCGGAACAGGCGCTGGAAGAAATCCCCGTCCGGCCGTCGTTGGCTGTGCTCGATCCTCCGCGGAGCGGGATGACCCCGCGGGCGTTGCGCGCGCTGATCCGGATGGCGCCCGCGCGGATCGTCATGCTCTCTTGTGAGATGTCCACCCTGGCGAGGGATTCGCGAGTGTTGACGGAGGCGGGATACAAGCTGGAGAAGGTCGCGCCGATCGATATGTTCCCGCAGACGAGCCATTTGGAAACCGTCAGCCGCTGGCGGAAGGAGTGAAACCGTTTATGCGACAAAGCGAGGAATTGCAATTTGCCGTGCACACCGCCAAATCCGCGGGGAGAATTCTCTTGGAAGGTTTCGGCAAAGGAATTCCCATCGAACACAAAGGCGAGATCGACCTGGTGACGGAGTTCGACCGCCGGGCGGATAAATACATCCTGGGCAGGATCCAAAAAACTTATCCTGGACACCGGATTCTTGCCGAGGAAAGCGGGAGCACAGGTGATGGAGACAGTCCGCTTTGGCTGATAGACCCGCTGGATGGGACGACCAATTTCGCCCACGGAATACCGATCTTCTCGGTGTCGATCGCCCTATGGGAGGCGGGCCGCACGCGCCTGGGCGTGGTGTACGACCCGACGCGGAGGGAATGCTTCTGGGCCGAACGGGGAAAAGGCGCCTATCTGGGTGAACGCCGCCTGCGGGTGTCTGAGATTGCTGAGCTGCGCGACAGCCTGCTGGTGACGGGCTTTCCGTACGACGCATGGTCCAATCCGGACAATAATCTGGAAAATTTCGCGCGGTTTGCAGTACGTACCCAGGGAGTGCGGCGTCTGGGTTCGGCCGCGATCGACCTGGCTTACCTGGCCGCGGGCCGATTCGACGGATATTGGGAATTACGGCTGGGGCAGTGGGACGTGGCAGCCGGCGGACTGATTGCCGAGGAAGCCGGAGCGCGCGTAACCGCGATTGACGGCGAAAGTCCCTACCTGAGCGAAACCCCCTCTCTGATCGCGGCCAATCCGATATTGCATACGAAAATGACGGCGGTGATCAGGGGAACGGCAGAATAAAGACCCCTCCCCCTTCCCCTCCCCAGAATGGGGAGGGGAAGGGGGAGGGGTTTGAATTTTCGTCCAATAATCATGGATGAATAGCCACCAGCTTGATTTCAGTCGAATATCATATAATTGTAGCGTGCCCGTAATGGACGCCAACACGGTGGATTTTATCAGCAGTAGCCCCGGCCAGACACTGCGGGTTGGCGCGCGCATCGGGGAGCTGCTACAGCCCGGCGACCTGGTTTGCCTGCACGGGGACCTAGGTACCGGAAAGACAACCCTGGTGCAGGGGATGGCCCGCGGATGGGGTTCCTCGCGGGCGGCGCGCAGCCCTACTTTTCTGTTGGTTCACGAATACAAGAGGGCGGACGGGATGGTGCTGTTCCATCTCGACGCGTTCCGCCTGCGTAGCGGGGAGTTCCCGGGGTTGGAGGTGGAGGACGCGCTCGGGAACGGGGCGATCGTGGTGGAGTGGCCGGACCGGCTGGAAGGGATCCTGCCCGACGACAGACTTCAAGTGGAGATGTGGTGGATCGATGAAACCCGAAGGAACGTCCGCATCGAAAGCAAAGGCGCGCGGTCGGAAGAAATCCTCCGAGCCTTTCGGAAGCTGGCTTTCGGAAGCTGAATGGATTCTGGCGATTGATACCGCCACCGACGCGCTGGCCCTTGCGCTATTCGACGGGCATCGCATCGTGGCGGAATCGACCTGGCCGTCGCAACGCCTGCATACCGTGGAACTGGCACCCGCGGTCGACCGGATGCTGCGCGCAGCCGGAATCCAACCGGCGGATATCCGGGCCGTGGGAGTGGCGGAAGGACCCGGCTCGTATACCGCCTTGCGGATTGGGATCGCCTTCGCGCTGGGGTTTGCCCTTCCGCGCAGCCTACCCGTGGTCGGAATTCCCACGTTCGAGATTCTCGTTCGCGCGCAACCGGCCATCGACAAAGACCTGGTCGCCGTTCTGCGCGCCGGACGGAACCGCATTGGGTGCTGTATGTACCATTCATCAGGGGGCAAGTGGAAAGCCTCGGGAGATGCGCTGGTGTTATCCTGGGAGGAGCTGGCGGCCAACGCTCCCCGCCGCGCGAGAATTTGCGGTGAGATCGATCGGGCCGGAAAGGCGGCGCTTGCCAAACGGCGCGATCTGAAGTTCGCTCCCCCCCACCGGAACACGCGCCGGGCCGGGGCGCTCGCGGAGATGACCGCCGAACGGTTGCGCGATCCGGCGACCCGCCCGATGATTCTCCAGCCGATCTACCTGAATTCCACTCCGGCCGGAACGGGAGCCTAGGATCCGCATGGATGCGAAATCCCGCTTGGAAGAACAGGCGGGGGAATTCCTTATCCGGCCGATGCAGCCGGAGGATATCCCGGCGGTGATGGAGATCGACAGGGAATCTTTTCCCAACCCTTGGCCGGAGAATACCTATTTGTACGAGCTCCGCGAAAACCGGATGTCCCACCTGCTGGTAATCCAATCACGCGAAAGTTCGCGCCTGGTCGGGGTGGGCGGATACTGGCTAGTGGTGGATGAAGCGCACATTTCCACCTTTGCCATTCACCCGGATTGGCGCGGGCGCGGAACCGGGGCCGTATTGCTCGACGGTATCCTGCACCAGGCGGCGGGGTTGGGGGCCGGGAGTGCGATGCTGGAAGTACGGGCGGGGAACCTCGCGGCCCAATCGCTCTACCGCAAATTCGGTTTTCAAACCGTGGGACGCAGGAAGGGATATTACAAGGACAACGGCGAGGATGCATTGCTTATGACGGCGGACAGGCTTTCCGAATACGAATCCGCTTTGACCCGGAAGGATCAAAAATGAAAATTCTCATCACGGGCGGCGCCGGTTTTATCGGCACCCATCTGGCGAAACATTTTTCCGATCGCGGCGACCGAATCACCGTGCTGGACAACCTCTCCCGGCGGGGCAGCGAGCTGAACTTGCGCTGGCTGGAAGAGCGCATTCCAGGGCTGGAGTTCATCCGCGGGGACGTACGCGATGCGGCAACCGTTGTGCGCGCGGCGCGGGGACGCGAGGCGATCTTCCACCTCGCGGCCCAGGTGGCGGTCACTACATCCGTGACCAACCCGCGCGAGGATTTCGAGATCAACGCCATCGGCACTTTCAACGCGCTGGAGGCGGCTCGCACTTCCAAGGCCAACCCCATCTTCATCTACACTTCGACCAACAAGGTGTACGGCGGAATGGAACAGGCCAAGGTGGTCGAAGATCCGGCCCGCTACCGGCTGGCCGATTTGCCGATGGGCGTGGCCGAGGATTGGCCGCTGGATTTTCATTCTCCCTACGGTTGTTCCAAGGGGGCGGGGGATCAATATGTCCGCGATTATGCGCGCATCTACGGCTTGCCCACGGTGGTGTTCCGCCAGTCGGCGATCTACGGCGAACGCCAATTCGGTGTGGAGGACCAGGGCTGGCTGGCGCACTTCGTGATTTCGGCGACGCTCGGACGGCCGATCACCATCTACGGCGATGGCAAGCAGGTGCGCGACATGCTCTACGTCGGCGATCTGGTGCGTGCATTCGAACGCGCCGTGGAACAGATGGAAACCGTCCGCGGCCGCGTCTTCAATATCGGCGGAGGGCCCGGGTTCACGCTAACGATCTGGTCGGAGACGGGGCCGATGCTGGAACAACTTTCCGGCCGCACACTGGATGTGCGCTACGGGAAATGGCGCCCGGGAGATCAGAAGGTCTACGTCAGCGATATTCGCAAAGCCCAGCGCGAGCTTGGGTGGAAACCGGAAGTCGGACCG
The DNA here is from genome assembly GCA_050014155.1 of Anaerolineales bacterium. Lineage (GTDB taxonomy): Bacteria > Chloroflexota > Anaerolineae > Anaerolineales > RBG-16-64-43 > FEN-1073. The sequence goes on along the minus strand of JBEKDW010000050.1, from coordinate 5,704 downwards.
AAGGAGGGACTAGCCCGGCTCTGGAAGTGGGCACAGGAGAACCGGGGGGATCTAGCATAGACACTCTGCCCGTCGGAAAGAAGGCTTCGCAGCGCCGCTTTAGCGACTGGGAGACACTTCCCATCGGCGATCCGCATTTCCACCACCGTGGGGAATGGTAAACAAGAATTCCTGGAAACCGAGAGACGATCCATCAGGGAGAAGATCCGGATGACAGCGGAAGAAGAACTGGCGCAAATTGCAAAAGAAGTCTCGGTGTGCACCCTGTGCGGGTTGCATACCGCGCGCAAAAAGGCGGTCCCCGGCGAGGGGCCGGCGGATGCCGATATTCTATTCATCGGGGAAGGTCCGGGCTTTCATGAAAACGAGCAGGGGCGGCCGTTCGTGGGGGCCGCCGGACGGTTCCTCGAGGAACTGCTGGCGAGCATCGATTTACGCCGCGAGCAGGTGTTCATCTGCAATGTGGTAAAGTGCCGGCCACCGGGAAACCGCGACCCCATGCCGGACGAGATCGAAACCTGCCGTCCGTACCTTGATCGCCAGATCGCCACGATTAATCCGGAGGTGATCGTAACCCTGGGGCGCTTTTCCATGGCCCGTTATTTTGGAACGGCAAAAATCAGTTCCGTTCACGGCCAGGCAAAGACCATCGACGGGCGCCTGGTGGTGGCGATGTTCCACCCCGCCGCGGCGTTACATCAGCCAAACTTGAAGCAATCCATCGAAGAGGATTTCCGTAAATTGCCCTCGTTGATCGGGCAGGCGCGCAAACGATCCGCCGCCGGCCAACCTCCTCCTCCGGCGGACGTCCAGCAATTATCCATGTTCTAATCCGGAGAGTTTCATGCTATCGGTGCTGATCGAATCGATCGTTTTCCTTTTCGCCTACTGGATCCCCGGAGCCGCCCTGGCTTCGCTTGTGGAATGGAAAGGAGCGGGGAGGCTGGCCCGTTGGCTTGCCCCGTTCGCGCTTTCCATCGTCGTCACGCCGGTGGTTTTGGCTTTTCCTTCGCTCGTGGTTTCCTACAAACCGAATCTATGGATTTTGGGATGCATTTCCGCGGCGTTGTTTCTCGCCGGAGGCGTGCTGGCCCGCCTGGGAAAACGACCGGTGCTGGATTTTCGGCGGCGAGCCGGAAATCCCCCGTCGAGACGGGAGGATATTCTCGGAACGGCCTTTCTCGTGCTTGTCGCGGCGATAGCCGTGCTGCCCCAATTGCATTTGATCCTCAATGGAAGCGAAGTCGGCACAGCGGTTCTTTCCGATACCTACTGGCACGTTGCCGAAGTAACTTCCATCGCCCGATCCGGTCTTCCCCCGGCCCACTTTCTGTTCCCGGATCTTCCGCTGTTGTATTATTTTTATTCCTGGATTTACCCGGCCGTTCTGGCGAGCCTGCCGACGATAGGCCAATCCCTTACCCGCCTCCTGAGCATCCATGCGGCGATCAACCTGTCGATCTTCCTGGGCGTCCTGTTTTTCTTTCTGAGGATGAATCTGGGTTCGGCCAAGAGCCGCGGATTTGCCCTTGTATTTCTTACCCTGGCCGGGGGATTTGATTTCTTTGTATCGCCCAGCCTGTCGTCCCACGAGTGGTGGCAAGCCCAGTCGCCGTCGTTGGTGTCGCTTGTGCAAATCCCATCGATGCTCTCGACCTTCATGACCGAACCTCAGCATTTGGCGGGAGCGACGGCGTTTCTCCTGCTTCTCATCCTATGGCGGAACCTTCGCGGGAGCCTGGTGGTCCGCGGATTGCTTGCGGCGGTGGCCGCTTCGTTTCTTTTCGGAACCAGCGCCTTTGTTTTCTTCTCCGTCGCGGTGGCGGCCTTGATTTGGGTTTGGTTGCACCGCCGGGCGCTTCTACGCCGCCGAGCGATTCCTGCGCTGGCGGGGATCGCGGCGCTTTTTCTGATCCTGAGCAGTGCGCAGATCGGCCTGTCGCTGTCGCAGAGCGGCGCAATCCGCTGGGGAAATTTCCGGGTGGTGATCGCGGAAGCGGCGACTGGGACCGCGTATCTTCGCGCGGTGGTGCTCGATCAGATCCTCACCCTGGCGGCGTTCCCGCTGGTTGTGTCGATCCTGCTCACGATCGAACTCGGCCTGCCATTCGTCTTGTATGCGGTGTGGTTTTTCCGCAGCCTGGGGCGAAGAACCTCCGTCTGGCACGGTTTCCTGGCTTGGTATCCCGTTGCATATATCCCGATCGCCTTCCTGATACAGCATACGAATTTTGCTTTACGCGGAATTATCCCTGTCGAGATCGTAATCGTTCTGGCCGCAGCGACCGCAATCGAAGACACACGCCGGGAAGCATGGACGGGCGTACAGCGCGCGATTTTGCGGTACGGTTTCGCGATACTGCTGATGGCGCAGATACTCTCTAATGGAGTCGAATGGTGGGTTGTTGCCAGGAAGAGTCTGACCGAGATCTTGCGGCCTGCCAACGGAATACTGGCATTGCCCATTCCCACGACGAACGCCTTTCCCGATGGCGATACCCACCTTATCTCGCCGACGACGGGCTTGGGATTCGGATGGAATTATCTTTATTGGGCGAATGCCAATCTCCCGACCAATGCGCTGGTTGTGGAGATCGGGATGGCGGAAGACGCCAATAAAATCCATTTGCTGGAAAGGATGCGATTTGTGGATCCGGCGGTAGCGGCGACCGCCCAGCACTCGGAGAGGGATCTCAACATCGTCAATCCACAAGCATTGGATTCCTGGTGGCCGTCGCTGGGCTCTGGAACGCTATGGGAGAAGGCGCTCCGGACGGAGTACGTCCGGCGATACCATCCTCCAATTTATATACTGGTGCACCGCGGCACGCTCCCGCAATTGGGAGAACCGGTATATCACGACGAGTACGCCACTATATATCTTCTGTCCACGGGGCAGTAGAAAAACGGAGAGGCTCATGACGACAAATAAAAAAGCGCTCATCACCGGCATCACCGGTCAAGACGGATCTTACCTGGCGGAATTGCTTTTGCAGAAAGGATACGAGGTTCACGGCTTGATCCGGCGGGCCAGTTCATTTAATACCGGCCGCATCGACCACCTGTACCAGGATCCGCATGTCAACGGGGTGAGCCTGTTCCTGCATTACGGGGATCTCTCGGATTCCACCAATCTGGTCAAGCTGCTCTACCGGCTGCAACCGGACGAAGTCTACAATCTGGCGGCCCAGAGCCACGTCAAAGTGAGTTTCGAGATGCCCGAATATACGGGCGACATCACTGGTCTGAGCGTGGTCCGCATCCTTGAGGCGATCCGCGAGACGGGAATTGCCTGTCGGTTCTATCAGGCGTCCAGCAGCGAAATGTATGGGAAGGTCGCGGAAATTCCGCAGCGCGAAACGACGCCCTTCCATCCCCGCAGCCCCTACGCCTGCGCCAAGGTGTACGCCTATTGGACGACGGTAAATTACCGCGAAGCCTACGGAATATTCGCCGCCAACGGAATTCTTTTCAACCACGAGAGCCCGCGGCGTGGAGAGACGTTTGTCACGCATAAAATCACCCGCGCGTTGGCATATATAGAAGCCGGATTGCAGGAGAAACTGTTCCTGGGGAACCTCGAGTCCAGCCGTGACTGGGGTTACGCCCCGGAATACGTTGAGGCAATGTGGCAGATCCTGCAGCAGGATGCGCCGGATGATTTCGTCATTGCCACCGGGGAGACGCACACGGTGCGCGAGTTCCTCGAAGAGGCATTCCAATATGCGGGACTTGACTGGAAGAAATACGTTCAGGAAGACCCCCGCTACTTACGGCCCAGCGAAGTGGATTACCTGATCGGCGATCCCTCCAAGGCGCGGAAAAAATTCGGCTGGACGGCCAAAACCTGCTTTCGGGATTTGGTGCGGATCATGGTCGACGCCGACCGAAAAACCCTCCGCCGGAAATTGGCCGGAGGCAAGGAGGCAGCCGGCGCATGAGTTCCCTGCTTCCTTATTTTTTCCTTCTCCTCCTGCTTCTCATTCCGTCGAATCAACTCCAGCAATTCGACGGCCTGCCGTTTTCTCACTGGGTCGAATTCCTCGCGCTGGCACTCCTGCTCCCGTTTCTGTTTTTAAAACAGCTTCGGCAAAACGTGGCGGATTTATTTCATAAGCTGCATTTGCCGCTTGGCGCATTCTATGCGGCGGGGATCATCGTGCTTTTCCTTAAAGCAGGCCTGTTTTTTTTTGGCGGACCGGACGGTTTTATCGGTTGTTACTTCTCGCCTGCACAATGGGCGCCGAGTTACCCGGGACAAGGGCCGAGCGGCGCGTGTGAACGGTCCTACGAAGATCTGTTCCACCGTTCGGGAGCAACCCGTATCGACCAGGCGATTGACTTTACCCCGGATTCCTGGAACCTGATTTTCCTCAACTCGCTGCGATACGACTTTCCCGATTCGGCGACCGATTCGATTCCCAGAAGCCGGATACCAATTTCCGCCCGCTGGAGCGGGAAAATTGATTTGGAACAGGCGGCGCGGGTGATCGTCCGCTATACCGGAGCTGGTCAGATTTCCGTCGGCACACTAACGATGGCTTTTCCGCCCTCGTACGACCAGGTCGGCGAAATAGCAGTAGACTTACCCGCCGGGAAGCAGGCTTTTAATCTGGGGTATTCCTTCGATGATGGATCCAGGACGGGGCAAGCGGAAGAAACCTGGGGACCGGGAGCCCAAATTCATGTGACGTTTGACGGAGCAGCCGGGCAGCAACTCCTTCGAGCGATTTCGCCGGGTCTGCCAGTGAAGGCTGCGGCTTGGGGCGCCGACATCCTCTTCATCCTCTTGATACTTGCGCTGATAGCCTCATTTCTAACCGAGGTGTGGCGGGATAAATGGGTTGTCCTGGTCCTCGTCGTTTTCCTCGCGGTTTGCTATTCCCTCCCCCTTTCCCAGCGGGTGAGGGAAATGGGGATGAACGCGGGATTGGTGGGATTCTGGCTGTGGCACTGCCTGCGCAAACCCGTCCGACCACTTGCTGTCTATTCGATTCTCCTCTCCATCGGTCTGGCCAACACCCTGCTCTTCCTCCCAACCCTGTCCCGGGTGGTCCTTCGGTCCGCCCAGGATGATCCGCTGAATTACGAATCCGAGGCGTACAGCATCCTATCGTCCGGTTCGCTGGAAGGGGGCGAGAAGGTTTTTGTCTACCAGCCCATGTTCCGGTATATCAAATTCGGGGAACATGTCCTTTTCGGTGATGGAATGACCTTCCCCGCCGCGGTGCAATTGACCGTCTTCCTGGGCGGCGCGTTCTTCCTCGGCGAAAAGGTGTTGCGTAAAGGCGTCACCCGACCCGGGAGATTCGTCGTGGCGGCGATTGTATCCGCGATTCTCTTCCTGGGCGGATATTACGTCTCGATTGTCATTCGGGCCGGATTGTCGGAGTACACGACCTGGAGTCTGCTGCTCTGGGCGCTTCCGCTTCTGTATCTCGACAAAACGACGGTGAGCTGTATGTTGGGGTTGGCCGCGCTGGCATTTTCCTTCACGGTCAGGACGAACCAGCTTCCGGCGATTCTGTGGATGTCCTTCTGGGCGTTGAACGCATTGCGGAAGAAGGATAAACAGGCGGCTGTCCTTGGCTCGATCCTGATCGCGGGGATCTTCCTCCTGCCGTTGGCGCACAATTTGTATTACGGCCACGAGTTCGTGGTTGCCACAACCAGCGGCAACCTGGCGATCAACCTCCCGGTTCCC
>JBEKDW010000049.1:0-12201 GCA_050014155.1 Anaerolineales bacterium | reverse complement strand
CGGAAGATTATATTCGCAAGCAGACATTGGTGAACGGCGAGCGGTACATCACACCGGAGATGAAAGAATATGAAACCCGGGTGCTGAGCGCCGAAGAACAAATCCGCGAAATCGAATCCCGCTTGTTCCGGGATCTATGTGCCCGGATCGGGGCGCGCCGCAACCAGCTCTTGGAGACCGCCCGGATCATTGCCGGGCTGGATTGTGTTTCGGCATTGGCGGAAGTGGCCGGGAAGCACGACTACGTTCGGCCGGAAGTTGTGGAAGAGGAAGTGTTGGATATCCGCGAGGGAAGGCATCCGGTGGTGGAGCGGTTCATGTCCGGCGAGCGGTTCGTCCCCAACGACCTCACCCTGGAAGAGGGGGAGATCATCCGCGTGATCACCGGACCGAACATGAGCGGAAAATCAACCTATCTTCGCCAAGCGGCTTTGTTGTGTCTGATGGCGCAAATCGGATCCTTTGTTCCGGCCCGTTCGGCCAAGGTCGGTTTGGTGGACAGGATCTTCACGCGGATCGGGGCACAGGATGAAATCCACGCCGGACAATCTACCTTCATGGTCGAGATGGTGGAGACGGCGAACATCCTCCACCACGCGACGGAACGCAGCCTGCTGATCTTCGACGAGGTCGGCCGGGGAACGTCGACCTACGACGGAGTTTCGATCGCCTGGGCGGTGATCGAGTTCATTCATAATCATCCCCGCCTGCGGTCGCGGACGCTCTTCGCCACCCATTATCACGAGCTTATCCGCCTGGCTTCTCTGCTGCCCGGCGTGCGAAACTATAACGTTTCGGTGGCTGAAGAGAGGGGAACCGTGGTCTTCCTGCACCGGATCGTCCCCGGCGGAGCGGACCGTTCCTACGGGATCCACGTGGCGCAGATGGCGGGGATGCCCCGGCCGACGATCGCGCGCGCGGAGGAAATCCTCGGGGAGTTGGAAAGTGGTGCCGGGCGGGAAAAAATCGAATTGGAGCAGCCCGCCCAATTGCAGTTGTTTTCGGATGCCACCCCACTCATGGATGAATTAAATGCCTTGGATCTCTCCTCTATGACCCCGCTGGAAGCGCTTAGTAAATTATTTTCCTGGCAGAAAAAATACGGTCCCCGTTCCTAAAGAAACTTTAAGTATGTAACTCCGAGCTCCGAAAAGGGCGAGGAGTCGCAACTGTTCGCCGAGAAATGATTAACAAGAAACCTCTGAAAAAGTCCGCTCGTCGGGGGGATAAATCCCCCGACTATTAACAGCGCCGGATAAATCCGGCTTTAAAGCCCGGCTTCGAGCCGAGCGCTGTTGATAGTTCGGAGTTTTAAATCCGGACGAATGATGATTTTCAGACGTTTCAAAAATAATATTGCCAGGAATATCACAGGTTTCCATAAGTTTTTATCCGGAAGACCAGCGTTCGATTTGATTCTGGATTTCCCGCACTGCGTCCGGAACCGCCCGGCGAACCGGATCGCTAAGATCCTCACCCAATTTCCACTTTGAACCTTCCACCCCGATGAAAATGATATGAGACGGTAGGCAGGCGCCGATTTTCTTGGCGAGCGCAACCGTCTCGGCAACGCCGAATCCGTGGGCGGTTTTTTCCGCGGGCGTGAAGTTCGCTTCGGGAAGCGCGGTGCGGACGCGCACCGTGCCGGCGGGATCCCCGCCGTCGACGGCATCCACCAGAATAACGACGTCGCTATCCTGGATAAGCTCCAAGAGTTCAAGCCCCGGTGTTTCGATGATGATTGTTTTGATGTTTGGATCGGAGGCCGTCCGGGGCTGATCATGGGACCATTGCCGGACCGCTTCGGGTCCGACTCCATCGTCGCCCCGCAACGGTTGGCCGATCCCGACCAGGGTGATATTCATTTCAAGAGGATGGGGGGTTGCTTGGACGCGGGTTCGCTTTCCAGAATCGCGGTTCGAACCGGGCCGGTGGTCAGCGGCAGGATCAATCCCATGAGGATCGCGGAACTGAGACACCACAGGCAGCTTGCGCCGATGACGAAGGGCTCCAGGAAGGTCAGGTAGATGGAGAAACTTACGCCGAATATCGCCAACCCGAACATGGCGATGGCCGCAATCTCTTTGCGGGAGCCTTGCGAAAAGCGGTGGATGATCCAGGCTAAACCGATGCAGCAGTATCCGATGATACCGAATTCGCCGATGGAAATCACACCCATGATTTTGGAATACTGGCTGTCTTGAACGCTCTGGCAATGGCTGATCCCGCCGCAAAAAACCTCGGACCGGGTGAGCTCCGTATACGTTAGATAAGAAGCAACTCCCAACCCGATGACCAACAGTGCGGGGAACACCCATTCGGGAATTGCTTCGAGGCTCTTGGGGGTGGCGCGGAAGGTGAACAGAATGGAGCCGACCAGCGAGAGGATCAGACCGGCCAGGACGATGACCGCCAGGCTATTGGCCGGTTGATCTGCGAGGAATTTATCCATTGGGTTTGGGGGAGCGGTCTCAAGCCCCGCTTTGCCCAAGGCATCGACCAATCCAGGAAAGACGGGCCATGGCGTTCCCCCCTGGGAAAGGGATTGATCGATGAAGGCAGGGAACTGGTTTTGGATGGAGTCCGATCCGGAAAAAACCTTGTTCCCGGCGACCATCAAAGGCACGAATTGTTGATCCTGAGGAATGCGGAGAGTGGCGATGGCCGCTTGGTAGAGGGAAATCCCGTCCCCCTTCGAAACGTCGATGGTAAAGATCAAAAGGCTTTGGTTGTATTTCACAAGCAATGGCGGGAGGATTGTGTTGATCACCTGCGTGCATTGCCCGCAGCTTGGGTTGTAAAAGAGGACGGCGTTAATCGTCGGTTCCTTGGCTTGCACCGGGAAGGCGGGAAGGAGAAGGAAGCAGGATAGAGCGATCAATAAACTGCTTCGATGCACCATTTATTCGCCGTCCTTACACTCCCAACGGACAAAGTGAGTCGCACAAGAAATGCACGGGTCGTACGACCGGACAAGATGTTCGCATGCAAGGGTGGCCTGTTCGTGGGGTTTATCCAGAACTTTGGGCGCAAACTCCCACAGATCGGCCTCCATCCGGGCGAGGTTTTGCGAGGTTGGCGGCACGATACGCGCTTTTTGAACCAATCCCTGCCCGTCGACCGAATATTTATGAAACAACAGGCCGCGGGGGGCTTCCGACGCGCCGCATCCCTCGCCGGCCTTCGGTTCGAACTCCACCCGGCTGGGCCCTTCGGGATTATACCCTTTAATCAATCGAATGGCATCCTCATAAGCATCGATCAATTCTAAAGTTCTGGCCAGCAGGGCTTTGAAAGGATTGTGGATCGGAGGTTTAATTTTCAATTCCTTCATCAGGGATTGGGCCGCGGGTCCGAGTTGTTCCGAGTTGAGATTCAATCGCGCCAGGGGGCCGACCATATATTTTTTTCCATCGCGGGTATGGCTGTGGAGCGAGTTGGAGTGGCGGACGTGCTCCTCCAAATAGTACTTTTCATATTCCGCAACAGAGATTTTTTGACCGGACGACGAAACGATTTCGCCGTCCAGAACCCCGTACTCCTGGGGGTGGTGCAGGGCGACATATTCGCAATCGATCTCGAGATCCGGATAGGGCAAGGTCGTTGCCCAGCGCACCGTCTCGGCGGCGGCGGTGAGAGACCATTCCAGTTCAGGAAGCAGGGCGGTTAGGTTTTCCTTCTCCGGCCATCGGTAAAATCCCCCCACGACGGTTGATACAGGATGCACCGACCGGCCGCCGATGACCCGCAGGATCGCATTGCCGACCTTCTTCATCCGCAATGCCTTAGTGACCACTTCCGGAGCGACGGCGGCAAGACTGATAGCGCTTTCCTGCCCCAACAGGTCGGGCGCCTGCAGAAGGAAAATATGCAGCGCGTGGCTTTCGATATATTCCGCGCAATACAGCAGTTTGCGCAGCGCGCGGATGGCGGGCGTGACGGTGACGCCCTGCGAGGCCTCCAGCGCGTTGACGGCGCTCATCTGATACGCCACCGGGCAAATGCCGCAGATTCTGGCTGTGATGTCCGGCACTTCGAACATGGAACGGCCGCGCAGGAACCCCTCGAAGAATCTCGGCGGCTCGTAAATGTCGACGCGGATTTCCTTGATCTTCCCGTCCTGGACGCCAATGTAGAGACCGCCTTCGCCTTCCACGCGGGCCAGAGCCGGGACTTCGATGTTGTTCACGATTTTTGTGTTTGAGGCGGTCATTGCTTTTTCTCCTCCTCGAGGATTGATTCCGCCGCCTTGGAAAACGCGGGGGCATACCCCGAGACGTGGCGCAGCAGCCGGGCGGTTTCCCCGCGCTCCTTCTCCATGGCTCGCAATGTCGGAACCAGGGAGTTCAGATCCATTCCCGGTTGGGGCCCGAAACATCCATAGCAACCCCTCCCGCAGGACGGACAAAGCGCGCCGCATCCGCTCCGCGTGGCGGGACCCAGGCACAGAGTGTTCTTGGCCACAATCACGCACGCCAGACCGCGTCGCTTGCATTCCAGACACACGGAATGCTGGGGTAAGTTGGGTTTCCGGTTCTGCAGGAGCGCCGAGATGACTTCCAGAAAATCGCCTTTATTGATCGGGCATCCCCACAGCTCCAAATCCACCGGGACGTGCTCGGCGATCGGCGTGGCCGTGGGAAGGAAGTGAAGGTATTCCGGATGGGGATAAACCGCCCGGGCATATTCGTCCGCGTCGGCATAATTCCGCAGCGCTTGAATTCCTCCCGCAGTGGCGCAGGTGCCCAGGGCGACGAGGAATTTCGACTGACCGCGAATCGCCTTGATGCGTTCCACTTCGTCTGGAGTGGTCACCGAACCCTCCACCAGCGCCACGTCGTACGGGCCCGGCAGCGTACGCCGGCGGGCTTCCAGGAAGTAGGCGATCTCGACTTCATTGGCCAGAGACAGGATTTCATCCTCCATATTCAGGAGTTGCAATTGGCATCCATCGCAGGAGGAGAATTTAAAAACGGCTACGGTTGTTTTACAGGGCGCTGGCATTAGAAATCCTCCACGTTGAAATACGGCTCGACGGCGGAGAAGGGGAACACCGGCCCGTCTTTACACACAAAGTATGGACCGATTTGGCAATGACCACAGGACCCCTGGCCGCATTTCATGTTGCGTTCCATCGATACGTAGATTTGATTGGTCGGAACCCGGCGCGCCAGGGCTTCGAATACCACAAACCGGATCATGATTTCCGGACCGCATGTGAGCACCGCGGTCCGGGTTTGATCCAACCGGAACCGGTAGAAGAGCATCGACACCACGCCCACCGCTCCCTGCCAGTTGGAATCCGCGCGGTCGACAGTGATTTGAATGTCGATGTCGGACTTCCGCCACTCGTCCAGTTCGGAGGTGAACAGCAGATCGGACGGTGTGCGGGCACCATAGAGGAGGTTGATCTTGCCGAATTTCGAGCGATTGCGGAGGATATGGTAAATGGCGGGGCGCAGCGGCGGAATGCCGATGCCGCCCACGGCGATGATGAGATCCTTGCCCTCGAGTTTTTCCACCGGCCAATGCGTTCCGAACGGGCCCCGGACGCCCACCACATCCCCGATCTTCAGGCGGTTGATCGCCCGCGTGACGTTGCCCACGAACCGCACCGTGTGGCCGACGACGTCGCGCTGTTCGGGATCGGAGGAAATGGAAATAGCCGCCTCTCCATATCCGGGTATATAGAGCATGTTGAACTGGCCGGGCAGAAAGCGGTAGGCCTTGGATAAATTCGAGTCCTGGAATCGCAGCCAGTAAGTTGCAATGCCCTCCGCTTCCGGTTGAATCTTTACCACTTCTGCCCAGGAAGGCTTCAACAATTCGCCGTTATTCACGGCGGCCGAAGTAACGACTGCAGCGAGATCGGTCATGAGCGGGTCTCCTTCCGCAGTGCGGGGATTTCCTCGGTGATGTCGATTTTTACCGGACACCACGTGATGCAGCGGCCGCAACCGACGCAACCAAGAACGCCGTATTGCTGCTTCCAGCTCCCCAGTTTGTGGGTCAACCATTGCCGGTATCGGGAGCGCACATTGGGTCGCGTGTTCCCGCCCGCCTGATAAGAGTATCCGGGATTAAAACAGGAATCCCATACCCGTTCCCGTTCCGTTTCCGTTCCATTCAAACTGCTATGGTCCTGTGTATCCCAGCAAAAACAGGTCGGACAGACCAACGTGCACGAAGCGCAGGACATGCAGCGTTTGGATACCGCCTCCCATTCGGGGTGGTCCAGATTTTTCAGGAGCACATCCGGGAGATCGCTGATGTCCAGCTGCCGCCCCATTTTGGTTTTCGCCGTGTCGACGGCCTGTTTGGCCTTACCCAATACAACGGCGTCCGGTTTGCTGACTGGCATGCCTACGAGAATGTCCTTACCGGCTGCCGATCCGACGTCCACCAAAAAGATGTCGTCCATTTCGGTCAGTCCAAGATCGTACCCGCTGCTAAGCTGAGGACCGGTTTCCATTGAAGCGCAGAAGCAGGTACCCCCCGGGCGAAGGCAATTGACGGCGAGGATAAAAGCGTTCTTCCGCCGTTCCTGGTAGACCGGATCGACGAAATCGGTCCGGAGAAAAGCCAAATCCTGGATTTTAATCGCCGCGATTTCGCACGGCCGCACTCCGACCAGCGCGTAACGCGGCGAGGCCTCGCGCGAACCCACCGGCTTCCATCCGCCGTTCTTACAAAGATCGAACAGCGTAATGCGCGGAGGGAAGAAAATCTGTTTCCAGGATTGGGCTCCGGGCGTGTAATCGAAATAGCGGGAGTTCCCACTGGAAACCAGTCGGTACTTACCCGCCTCTTCCTCGCTGGTATATCCCTGCGGCATTTCGGATGCACCACGGATCAGTTGATACTGCACGGTGCCGTCGCCGACGCGCGGACCGATGGTCTGGTAACCTTTTTCCCGCAACTTGGCCAGGAGGTCATCCAGACGGGGTTTGGGAAGTACGACGACGGATCCCACATCAATGGAAAGTTCAGCCATGAGCCGCCTCCGAAGAAGGATCGGAAAACATGTCGAGCAACTGCATTCGGGTAACCATCAGACGGCCGGCAATAACGTTGGCGACATGATGCATGACGACAAACCCAAGGTCATGATCCTGCTCGCAAGCCTGAATCAGTTTGGGGGCGTCGATGCAGAGGAGTCTACCGTCGCATACGCTACGCGCCGTCAGCGTACGGCGCGGTACCACGTCGGTAATACCGGACCATCCAAGCATTTCCTGCGGCTCCACGGTAAGGATCCGGGACCGGCCGCGGTTAGGGATGTGAATTTCCAGGGCAACCCGTCCGTCCAAAACAAGATAAAGACAATCGCTCGTGTCCCCCTCGTGAAAAATTTCCTCGTTTTCCCGGAAGGGTCGAATCGAGGACATTTCAGCGATGACCTTCTGGTGTTGGATAGAAAGGTCCGAAAACAATGGGATCGAACGTATCAATTCAAAGGATACGGGTTGGGAATCCATGAAAATCCTCCATACAATTGAAGCCTTCCGTTTCGGGAGGCTATTGTAGCATTTTTCACAAATAATGCAATGGATTTTTTTTCGTCCCGAAGATGCCGGATTGACCGATTTCTGTTATAATCCGCTTTCAAGACATCCACTTAGGAGAACCAACCATTATGTCTGAATTAAATCTTGGCCGATCTTCCTTCGGCACGACCACCACTACTACCACAGAAACCTGAGCGCGATAGCCGCAGAAATTGGCCCGTCGCGCCGGATGCATTTCTACCGGAAGCGGCGGGCTTTTTTATTACCTAGTAGGAGAAACGCATGGCCAAATCCATGTTGGTAATCAAATTTGGGGGAACGTCCGTCGGCAGCCCGCAGGCGCTTTCCAATGTGGCCGCGATCGTTGGCCAAGTCAAACAGGATTGGCGCCGGGTCGCCGTGGTGGTATCCGCTTTGGGAGGAGTAACGGATCTGCTGCGGGAAGGCGCAGCGGCCGCCGGCAGCGGGGATTCCGCCAAGGCCAAGCGATGTGCCGAAACCATTCGGAAGCAGCATCGGGCCGCGATCGAAGCCGGATCCCTGGATGGAGAAGTCATCGAGGCGGTTGATGCCTGTCTGCATGAGTTGGAGGGTCTGTATCACGCGGTTTCCGTTCTGAAAGAAGTGTCGCCGCGTGCCCTGGATGCCATCACATCCCTGGGAGAACGGATGAGCATTCACATCGTTTCGGGATATTTGACCCGTGCCGGAGTGGCCGGAGTGCCGGTGGAAGCGAGCGAATTTTTGATCACCGACGCGAAATTCCAGAATGCTTCGCCGCTGATGGACGAAGTAAGCGGGCGTGCCCGGCAAGTGCTCGAACCGATCTACCGGCTCAAGGCCGTTCCGGTCATCACCGGATTCATCGGCGCGACGCGCGAAGGTGTGATCACGACCCTGGGACGCGGCAGTTCGGACTATAGCGCCGCCATCATCGGCGCCGCGCTCGACGCCGACGAGGTGTGGATCTATACCGACGTCGATGGGGTGATGAGCGCCGATCCGCGCCAGGTGCCGGATGCGCGCAGCCTGCCCTCGCTTTCCTACCGGGAAATATCCGAGATGGCGTATTACGGTGCAAAGGTGGTCCATCCGAAAGCGATCCGCCCCTGTGTGGAGCGGAACATCCCGCTGAGGATTAAGAACACATTCAATCCGGATCATCCCGGCACAGAGATTTTAGCCAACGGTCGAAAGACCAGCGGGGTGATCAAGGCGGTTACCGCCATCCGCGATCAAACCATGGTGACGGTGATGGGCGGAGGAATGATGGGTGTGCCCGGAATCGCCGCCCGCACATTCGCGACAGTGGCCAGGATGGGCGTTTCGGTGACGTTGATCACCCAGGCTTCGTCGGAGCAAAGCATTTGCTTTTCCCTTCCGGCTTCGAGCGGGAAACCAGTGCATTCCGCACTGGAGGAGGAATTCCGCAGGGAAATCGACCGCGAGGATATCGATGCGATCGATTTGCTGGAATCTTGCGCGATCGTGACGGTCATCGGCGAGGGGATGCGAAAAACCCACGGTGTTTCCGGCCGGATCTTCACCGCATTAGGCGGGGCGTGCGTCAACGCCATTGCCATTGCCCAAGGATCCTCAGAGTGTTCGATTAGCATGGTGGTGACCAAAGCCGATGAAACTCCCGCGATCCGGGCCATCCATGCCCTGCTTGTTTCGGAAGAAAACGAGGCCGGCGCGTAGATACGCCCCGCCGGGGCGTATCCACATGTCTGTGTAAAGACGCCCCGACGGGGCGTCTCCACAAAGGGAAAGGTGATGATATGGAAAAGATTCCCGTATCTATTCTTGGAGCAACCGGCATGGTCGGTCAGCGGTTTGCCGTGCTGCTGGACAACCATCCCTGGTTTCGCGTCGTGGCGTTGACGGGTTCGGACCGCTCGATCGGAAAATCCTACGGGGAAAGTTGCCGCTGGGTGCTGGCCGATCCGATGCCGGCCTATGCCCGTTCAATGATCGTGCAGCCGACCGAGCCCGACGGCGAATCGGTTGTAGCTTTTTCCGCGTTGCCGGCGGATCTGGCGCGGGAAGCCGAACCCAAATACGCCCAAGCCGGGAAGGGTGTTTGTTCCAACGCTTCGGCCTTCCGGCAGGAAGTGGACGTTCCGATCCTCATTCCCGAGGTGAATCCGGAGCATATCAAAATCCTCGAGATCCAAAAAAAGCTACGCGGATGGAAGGGATTCATCGTCACCAATCCCAATTGCACCAGCACCGGGTTGACCATGGTGTTCCGGCCGCTATTGGATTCCTTCGGCATCCGCCGCGCGATTGTCGTGTCGATGCAGGCGCTTTCCGGCGCAGGGTATCCGGGCGTGGCGTCGCTGGATATTCTCGACAATGTTCTGCCGAATATTGGCGGCGGCGAAGAGGAAAAGGTGGAGAGCGAGCCGCGCAAGATGCTGGGAACGTTCGACCGGGAGAAAATTGTTCCGGCGCCCTTCGCGCTGTCGGCGCATACCAATCGAGTGGCGGTATCCGACGGCCACCTGGTTTGCGTCAGCATGGAATTGGGCCGTCGAGTTTCGCCGCAGGAGGTGCGCGTCGCTTTAGAAGGATTCCAATCTCCCAAGGAAGTTCTCGGATTGCCCAGCGCGCCGGCGAAAGCGATCGAGGTGCGGGACGAAGAGGACCGCCCGCAGCCGCGGAAAGATCGAAACGCGGGCAAAGGAATGACGGCGGTCGTCGGACGCATCCGGGCCGATCCGGTCCTGGACGTGAAGTTTGTCGTGCTTGCGCACAATACAATCCGGGGCGCGGCCGGGGGCGCCTTGCTTAATGCGGAATTTCTCGTCGCCCAAAAATATCTGCCGCTATAACTATACCGGGATGGGAAATCCGGAGTACACGGAAAAGAACCGGATTACACCGAAAGAGAAAAAGAAAACCTTTGAAGAATTACTGATCTTCGATTACATCTTTGTCGGTGGATTAAAAAAGGCCGAGGTGAAGAAACCTCGGCTTTTTCGTTGGAAGAAAACTTTTACGGAGGCGGGAGGAAATCCAGTGGGTTGACGTATCCGAGCGTGGTGCTTTGAATCTCAAAATGCAGATGCGGCCCGGTGGAATTTCCGGTGCTGCCCGCCAGACCGATCACTTCCCCCTTGGTCACGTCGGCGCCGCACCCGGCATAAATGACGCTCAGATGGGCATAGACTGTCTGCCATCCATTGCCGTGATCGATGACAATGAGATTGCCGTAACCCCAGGAACTCATGCCGGAAAACACGACCACACCGCTGTCGGAAGCGTAGACATTATCCCCAAGGTGGGCGAACAGGTCGATCGCGTGATGCCAGGGAGTGTACGGATTTCCGGTTACGGCATGGCTGTTGGTGGGCCAGATGAAATATCCGCTCCCCTGGGAACTGCTGAGATACGGACCTTGGCAGGCGCCTGCGCCACCCCAAATCCATTTCATTTTGTCCGTGCGGCGCAAAATGGGAACTTGCCATTGCACGAATGCGCGGTAACCACCGGGAATGACCAGCCAGGTGCCGGGGGTGATGGCGGGCTTTTCCGGATCGACATTCGGGTCCAGTTGGTTCCCCGGCCAGGACACGATATCGACGACGCTTACTCCGTAATTTTCCGCCACCGCGCTTAATTTGTCGCTTTCATGCCATTGATAATAGACGCCATCCACCGGAAGGACGTTTAAGTTCATGCCCGGGGTCAGCAAATCCGGATCGTCCTTGAGAATGGCGTTGTTGGACCATAGGAGCGTCTCGGGTTTGAGATTGTACTTGGCGGCGATTCCGAAAAGCGTGTCTCCGCTGACGACGGTATAGACGACCACTTCCGATCGGGGCTGGTCCGGAAGAAACGTGCGCGCGTTGATAAACCGGGAGAGGGAGGTTACCCCGCCGGCCGATGGGGAATCCGGCAATACGGATGTCTCCACGGGAATGGCGGTTGCGGTTTGAAGGAGCGTTGTGGGCGGGTTGATTTGGATCTTGGCTGGCACCAGGTCCAGCAGGGACGAGCGCGCCATCCAAGCGGCGGTTGCCACCACCATGAGGATAAGCAAATGACCTGCATATCGCATGATGGGGCCGCGGAGACCGAGGTGGGTGAGGGTGTCCCAGACGGATTGCCACGGCGCCGACGCGGGCTCCTCTTTTCTTTCTGTAAGTTGCGATGGGTCGGGTTTAAACAAATTCATACGGTTTCCGGATTTTCATCCGTTGTTATCATACCCTTTGCGTCGCCAACCGGGTGCGGACTCCCGGGTGACGGAGCGCGCTTCGGCCCGGATATCAAACGTTGTCCTTGCCCAGACCCTCCAGAAATTCCATATTGTCGTTGGTTTGCTGCAGCCGTTGCAGAATCGCTTCGGTGGCGGTGGTGATATCCAACCCCGCGCCGCCCGGAGGCGGGGTGATCATTTGAGCGACCATGCGCCGCATGAGCCACACCCGCGGTGTGATATCGGGTCCGAGCAGGAGTTCTTCGCGCCGGGTGGAGGAGCGTTCGATGTCGAACGCCGGGAAGATTCTCCGTTCCTGTAGTTTGCGCGAAAGCAGGAGTTCCATGTTGCCCGTGCCTTTGAACTCCTCGTAGATGACGTCGTCGAGGCGGGAACCGGTGTCCACCAGGCAGGTGGCGATGATGGTCAGCGAACCGCCGTCTTCAATGTTGCGGGCGGCGCCGAAAAATCGTTTGGGGGGATATA
>JBEKDW010000048.1:0-12423 GCA_050014155.1 Anaerolineales bacterium | reverse complement strand
GCTTCCGCTTGATGGTCACCCGCTCGAAGGCCGAGCAGGCGCCGAGCCGCTCGCAGGCCCCGTCGTTGACGCACCAGGTGATGTCGGTGTCCATCTTCCTGCCGTACTCAGTCGAGATGTGGCGCAGCCCCGGGCAGCCCGTCATCTCCGCGCAGGCAAGGCAGAACCGGCACACCTCCGCGTTGATGTTCATGTGCTCCCAGGTGGGCAGGTACCCTTTCTGGCGGATGATGTCGCGCTCCAGGCGGCGCTTGTGGCGGATGCGGGTGATGCCGCATTCCTTCTCCGCGATGATCACCTTCACCCCGTCGGCCAGTCCTTCCACCGGGCCGCGTGCGTAGATCGTTCCGCCGACCATGCCGATACAGGCGCGCTGCCCGAGCACCGAGGGGAGTCCCTCGCAATCGTATCCGCACACCACCGCTATGCCGCCGCCCATGAACTCGAACGAGAAGGATCCGGTGTTTTTGAGAATCCAAAGTTGGGGAGGGGCATAGGATGGATCGTGCTTCATGAGGGACCCGGTACGCGTACCGGCCCGGCCGCCGATGTAGATAACCCCGTCGGCTGCGCAATGGCCGGTGGTGTCGCCGCCGTCACCTCGCACGATGATCCGCGCGCCGGCGTTGAGCCAGCCGACGTCAGCCGGGGCCGAGCCGTTCACCACGATCTCGGTTCCGGGCATGCCCATCGACCCGACCCGCTGGCCGGGGTTGGTCACCGTGAAGCGCAGCTCGCGCCCGATCCGGCTCCAGAGCGGACCGCCGATGTCGTGTTGGCCGGATGCGTCGATGACGAATTCGGTTTCGCCCTGGGCCATGGCGGCGTAAATCCGCTGCAGGAGTTCCTGTGTGGAAGCGCGATGGTTATCAGTAAAGGTCGTTAGGTGAAGCATCGGAAATCCTCTGGCGCTCTCCCTCACCCTCCCCGTTTATCGCAAAACAATAGACGGGGGAAGACAGAGGAGGGGGTCAGCATGCGTACCCGATCTGCAACCGGTCGGCGACCGCCTTGTCCATCGAAATAAGCGCATCACTGCGCCCGATGGGCAGGCTGGAATTGCCGATCGGCGCCATCAGCTTTTTCAATTCCTGGTCGACGGCAAGGAAATAATCGACGATGCTTTGCGCGGCCGCGTCCACGTCCAACCGCGCCACGAGCGATAGATCCTGGGTGCAGATTCCCACCGGGCAAAGCCCGGTGTTGCAGGCGTTGCAACGGCCTTTCTCGTCGCCCACGCATCCCGCAATCTGCAGGAAGATCTTCGCGGCGAAGACGCCGCTGGCGCCGAGGCAGATGGCCTTGAATGCATCCGCGGCCAGATTCCCCGTTTCGCCGAAACCCCCGCCGACGAAGATCGGAATCTGTCCCTGCCGCCCCTGGGCTACGGCGTCCAGGTAGCAGTCGCGCAGTTTGCTGAGGATCGGATGGCCGGAATGGTCGAGGTTGACTTCGTGCGCAGCGCCGGTCCCGCCCTGGATCCCGTCCATGAAGAATCCGCCGACGATGTGGTACGGATCGCGTACCAGGTTATTGAATACGGAAACCGAGGTCGAACTGGCCGCCACTTTGATCGCCACCGGAACGCGGAACTGGAACGCGGCGTTCATGCTGAGAAACATCTTCTGGACGCTTTCTTCGATGCTGTAAAGTCCCTGATGGTTGGGCGGGCTGAGTAGGTCGGCGTGCGGTACGCCGCGGATGGCTTGAATATGTTCAGCCACCTTCTCCGCCGGGAGTAATCCGCCGTCGCCGGGTTTGGCACCCTGACCGATCTTGATCAGAATCGCGGCCGGATCGGTTACCATCTGGGGCATCGCCTTGATGATCCGGTTCCAGCCGAAATGGCCGGAGGCAATCTGGATGATCATGTATTGCAGATACTTCGAGGTGAGGAGTTTTACCGGCATCCCGCCCTCGCCGGAGCACATCCGCACCGGCAGGTGGTATTCCTCGTTGAGGTAGCCCACCGCCAGCGCCAGTGCCTCCCACATCCGCCAGGAAAGCGCGCCGATCGACATGTCGCCGATCAGTATCGGATAGACCCAGTGCATCGGCGGAGACCATCCGGTCGATACCAGACGGCCGTCTTCCACTCTTAACGGGAGTTTGTCGGCCGGCAGGCCGCGGCCGAGCGCTGTGAGCATATCGAAAGTGTGCCGTGCGGCGTCCAGCGAGGGATCGGTCATCTGGCTGATGCGTCCGACCTTGATCGAATCCAAGACGCGTCCTGGGATCAGGTGCGCGCGTCCGCCGCGCTTTATCGGCGAACCTCCCTTGCGCGCCACCACCGGAAAGCGGTTGCGTCCGTTGGCCACGGGGCGGATCGATCCGGTCGGGCAGACTTTTTCGCACATCCCGCAGCCGCGGCAGTAATGCGCCAGATCGTTCACCTGCCGGACCGCGATCATCACGTCCGTTGCTTCCGCCGGCCGGGGAAGATTTCCAACCGAAACGGTTCGGCCGCGCCGTTGCAGGCGCGGCTGCAGCGAATCAAAAGTGCAGGTGGCGACGCAGGCCCCGCAGCGGATGCAGGTTTCGGAATTCCAGGCGATCTTCCAGGGGAAATCGACCGCGTTCGTGTCCCGGACGAAAACTTTGGCGGCGTATGGGAAGGCGGATTTCTCCTGCTTTCCGTGGCCGTTTTTCTTGATCTGTTCCTGGTCAATCCGGGCCTCCATTATTGCGGCCATCGCTGCACCTCCAGGCTTGAATCCACGATAACCAGCTCACGCTCGCCGGGGTAGACGTCCGCCTCGCTGTTGCGATCGGGGAGGATCATGTTGATCCCGCATACTTCCGAGGCTGCGACCACCATGTCGTCGTCCCTGCCCACCACCACCGGGCGCAGTTTTTTCGCGTCGCAGGCGATTCCCATCTTTCCGTCGGGCAGAACGAAAATCACAGTGTTCGGTCCGTTAATCTCCAGATGCTGGCAGGCCTGGCGGATTTCCTGTAGGACCGGGGCGTCCGGCCGCCGAGCCATTTCCTCGAAGGGCAGCGGGGTGATGACGTGCTTGTAATATTGGATCGGCCAGCCGAGGGTGTCGACCACGTAATGCAGCGTGTAGAGAAAGCACTGGGTGTCGGATTCGAAACCGGTGTAGGCCGGGTTGAGCCGCTGTTGAAAATCCCGGTTCTTCTGGTAGAAGGTGTTTTCGCCGTTGCCCATTAGCGTGTACCCCTCGAGGAAGAATGGATGGGCGGCGTAGCGGACAATCTGGTAGTTCGTATTCTGCCGGCATTGGGCGCTGATCACCCGGGCCTGCAGGGGTTGATTGTCTTTCCACAGGTGGAAGGCTTCGGCGATATCGCGCGGGTCGCCGATTTCCTTCAGGGTCAGCACATCCGGCCAGAAGGAATACACGTATCCCTGGTTGCTTTCGGCAAGCAGCTTCCGCAGGGCGAGCCGGGTTTCCACCAGGAGTTTCTTCCGCTCTTCCATTGGCCGGGTGCGGAAGGTTCCCGGATACTGGTAGTTACGGAACACGTAGAGCGGCATGCGCTGGATATCCAACTGCTCGGAAGGATCGACTTCCGGCCGCCAGTCAAATTGCAGCTCGAATCCCAACCGATCCATCGCTTCATCGGCTTGTTCCAGCCCGGCGGGCGTGCAGGCCATCGAAAGCAATGGCAAATCTTTCCGTCCGGCGAACACGCCGTCGAGGTCCTGCATCACCATGGCGAATCCGGAGTTGTCGTGCCCTTTCTGCATGGCGATCATCATTTGCAGAACGGGCGCGGGAGGAAGGGGATTTCTGGATTTTATTGCGGCGATCCTGCACATCGATACACCTGATTTCCGAAAGAAAAAGCCGGATTGCACGCTGTTTTTCCGGCCCTTATCTTTACTCATTCTAGGTCGCGGAGGGGAATCCGTCGCCCCGATGGCGGGCCATCTGGATCCTTAACCCGTTTGGGGGACGACGGAAAGCGATTCGACCCGGTCTCTCGCTCCGCTTTCCCGATAATGGAAGGACAATTAGCGGGATGGGGGGACTCCCGCATCGAAAAGCCCCTGAATGGGTGATTGCCTTAAATGACCGGATGGGCGAAAATGACAATAATAAAATATATAACTATCGATCGGCCATGATGCCCCCGGAGACTGTTTTTCCCTCCGGGGATTTTTATTTTCCGAGGAGGAAGCATGCCCGAAATTAATTCCGGAGACACCGCGTGGGTTTTGATCTCCGCCGCGCTCGTGCTGGTGATGACTCCGGCGCTCGCGTTTTTCTACGGTGGAATGGTCCGCCGGAAGAACGTGCTCTCCACGCTCAATTTGAGTTTCATCACCATCGCGTTGATCAGCATCCAGTGGGTGCTCTTCGGGTATTCCCTTGCTTTCGGAAAAGGATTTGGCAGCCTTTTGGGCGGCTTCTCCTTCCTCGGCCTGCAGGGAGTGGGCGCCGTGCCCAATCCCGACTACGCCGCGACCATCCCGCATCTGGCGTTCGCCGCTTTCCAGATGATGTTCGCCATCATCACCCCGGCCCTCATCACCGGAGCGTTTGTGGAACGCGTGCGCTTCAAGACCTACCTGCTCTTCACCATGCTGTGGGCGACGCTGGTTTACGATCCGGTCGCGCATTGGGTGTGGGGGGCGGGCGGGTTCCTCCGCCAATTGGGCGTGTTGGATTTCGCGGGCGGAACCGTGGTCCACGTGCTGGCGGGTTTCTCGGCGTTGGCGTTTGCGCTCGTGATCGGCGCGCGCAAAGGATACGGCAAGGCACCAATGGAGCCGCACAACATTCCCTTCACGGTGCTGGGCGCGGGCCTACTGTGGATGGGATGGTTCGGCTTCAACGGGGGCAGCGCCCTTGCCGCGAATGGCATAGCGGTGAACGCGCTGGTAACCACCAATACCGCCGCGGCCGCCGCGGCCTTGAGTTGGATGTTCATTTCCTGGCGTGACAACAAACCCAGCGTCCTGGGCGTGGTCACCGGCGCGGTGGTGGGACTGGTGGCCATCACGCCAGCCGCCGGGTACGTCACGCCGCTGGCGGCGATCGTTATCGGCGCCGTCGCCGCACCGATCAGCTATTCCTGCATCAAGCTTCGCAAGAAAATGAACCTCGACGAGTCGCTCGATGTGTGGGCCTGTCACGGCATGGGTGGAACCTGGGGCGCTTTGGCGACGGGGATCTTCGCCACCAAACTGGTAAATCCCTCCGGCGCCAACGGGCTGCTCGCGGGCAACCCCGGCCAGTTGTTGATCCAGGCCGCGGCCGTTACGGTTTCGATCCTATTCGCGTTCGGCATGACCTTTGCGATCGCGCAGATCCTGCGCCGGACGGTCGGTTTGCGCGTGACCAGCAACGAAGAGGAAGTCGGGCTCGATATCAGCGAGCACGGAGAACCGGCGTACGCCTAAGAAATTTCCAAAGGAGAAACCTGTATGACCAAAAAGATCGAAGCCATCATCCGTGAGGAAAAACTTGAGGACGTGAAAAACGCTCTGCACAAAATCGGCATCGTCGGAATGAACACCTTCGAGGTGCGCGGGCACGGCCGCCAGGGCGGGATCACGCTTTCGGGGCGGAACGGGAGCTACCAGGTGGACATGCTTCCGCGCGTGCAGATCAACATCATTCTGAGCGACCACAACGTTGAAAAAACCATTCAAACCATCCGCGAAGCGGCCACGACTGGAAAGATCGGCGACGGGTTAATCTTCGTCTACCCGGTATCGCAGGTCATCCGCATCCGGACCGGCGAGCGCGGACACGAGGCCTTGATGTATCCGGACGACATCGACGCCAAACGGGTGAGCGGGGGAGAGGAAGTAAACGTCGCGGTCGGAATGGAATTGGATAACTTTTTCACCGAATGACGGTGAATAAAATGAACCCGCAACGGCGGGTTCATTTTATTTAAAGGAACAGAAACGGGAAACGGTGGAGGATCCGCGCGGCGATTTTTATAATCGGCCGGTGTGAATTCCTTGGAGGACAAGCGCCAGGAGCGTGATGGCGAGCAATATTCCCAGACTGATCGCGAGCGCCAGGAGCACCTGGTTGCGCAGGTAGGGATCACCGGCGGGACTGCCGCCGGCTGTTTCCAGAATGGAAAGGTCGACCGTTTCCGGATGATCGAGCGCTTGCAGGAAAGCGCGCATATCCTCGAAACGGTCGTCCGGTTTTTTCTGCAGGCAGCGGATGACGACGGCCGCCAGCTGTTCGGGAACCATCGGCCGTTCTTTGTCCAGGCGAGGGATGGGCCGATAGACGTGCTGGGTCATCACTGCCATCGGATTATCACCGCCGAAGGGCGGATGTCCCGCGAGCATCTCGTAGAGAATAATTCCAATGGCATACACATCGGTGCGTTTATCCCCACGTTGCCCGTCCACCTGCTCGGGCGCCATGTATTCGGGCGTTCCTGCGATCGAGGAAAACCTGGGATAGGTAACCCGCCGGCCTTTGCGGGTCAGCGCCAACCCGAAATCCAAAATAACCGGCTGGCCCGTGACGGTGACGAGAATGTTCTCCGGTTTGAGATCCCGGTGGATGACGTCATGTTCATGGCAGTAGGCGATCCCGTCGGCGATTTTCCGGATCAAGTCGACGGCCCGTTCCGGTGCCAGCGGCGCTTCCGAATCCAGGATCTCGCGCAACGAACGCCCTTCCACGTACTCCGCCACCAGATAGGGTGTTCGCTCGAATACGCCCGACCCGAGGCCTTTTTGGATCATCGGATGATGGAGCGATTGGATCACCTCCAATTCGCGCTGGAAGCGCTCGAATTGGACCGGATCGCCCAGCCCCGACGCGTCCGGAATCTTGAGCACCACATCGCGCTGCACCGCCGGATCGAAGGCACGATAGATGTCGCTCATCCCGCCGCGGGCGATGTGGGATTGGATCTCGAAACCGTCGAATCGATCTCCCGGTTTGAACATAGGTCTCCGGATTATAGCATCGGGCCTTTGGGCGCGGACGGTTTTCGGTGAAGCAACCGGTCGAGTGCGCGGCGCAGCGGAAGTTGCGGATTCGATTCCCTTTCGGGGAGCGTATTCAGCTGAATGACGATCGCCGAGACGTTATCATCGCTGCCGCGCTCCATCGCCAGGTCGACCAGCGTCCGCCCGAACTCCCGGGAGGATTCCTCCCCGGAGGATGCATCCGCGATCTCCCCGTCTTCCACCGCCGACCAGACTCCGTCCGTGCAGAGCAGGATCCGGTCGCCTGCGAGCAGGTCCAGGCGGAAGATATCCGGTTGGATGAACAACCCCAATCCCAGCCCCTTGGTCAGCTCCGAACGGCGGTCGTGGCCGCGGATTTTTTCCGGCGTGAGAATGTGCATCCGCGCCATCTCGCCCACCGTGGTGTGGTCGCGCGTCAGGCATTCGGCCCGGCGGTCGCGGATACGATAAGCCCGGCTGTCGCCGATGTGCGCCAAATACAAACGTGATCCTTCCACGCAAACGGCGGTAAGCGTCGTTCCCATTTGGGGGATACCGAGCTTCTGCATCGCCTGCTGCAGCCCGAAGTGTGCTTCCTCCATCGAGTGCCGCAACGCACTTTCCGCCTTGGAAGAAGTATTGCGCAGGAATGATTCAAAGAACACCTGCAGGGCGACGTGGCTGGCAAACCGGCCTTGCGGCAGCCCGCCCATGCCGTCGGCGACCGCGAAAAGCGCGCGCAGTCGGACGTCGTGTTCGGACGGACCGGCCATACGAAAGGCGTCCTGGTTTTCGCTCCGCTGCGTTCCGGTGTCGCTGATTCCAATGGCGGTAAGCACCGTGGAAATCTCCAGTGTGGTGGAAAGCAGGGAGCGCAACGGCGATCCTGCGGAGGGAAGCACCGCTGTTTGCATCCGCACGTCAAATCCCATTGTGCCGCCTCCAAAAAACAATCCATCCGGCGGGGGGCCGCCCCCGCCGGAAGCAGAAAGGAGAAGACCGGTTATTTCACCGCGAGTGATTGCACCGAGGGCAAGATCGGCTTCCCCTGCGCGCGGCTGTTCCAGATCAGATAGGTGCCGCTGACAACCGCCCAAAGGATGGAAATGCCCAGACCGATCGCGGTCGCGCTCTGGGATGTGCCCCCGCTGGCGAGTCCGACCAGAGCGATCGCCAGCAGCATTCCGACGTTGCCGATCAGCCCGAGCGCCGGAATGAACGCGTGTTTCCACGCGCGGAAATCGCTCCTGCCGGCAAAAGCCACGAACGTCAATCCGCAGATCAGCGCGTACAGGACGAACGTGCCGAAGTTCGAAGCCAGCGTGATTCCCATCAGTGCGGTGATGTTCTGTGATCCGATCGCGCCGAAGACGGCCGATACACCAACCAGCAGCCAGATCCCCACGTAAGGCGTCGCGTACTTCCCGTGCAGAATTCCCATCAAGCCCGGCATCTCTTTATCCTGCGCCATGGCGAAGGAAATCCGGACGGCGGTGTTCATCGCCGCCAGCGTGGTTCCGAGCACCGCCAGACCCACGGTAAAGGCGATGACGATCATCAGCGCAAATCCGTTACCGGCCAGCATTGAATCGCCGATCAGCTTGACCAGGTCGCCGATGGGCGCGCCCGACGCCGCGGCGGCGGCCATCCCGGACACGATCTTTCCATCGGCGGCGGTAGCGGTGAGCTTTTCGGAAATGGCGTAGTTGGCGGCAAAGTATTGCAGCAGGTAGGCGAACAGACCCTGGATCGCCAGGGAGAGGATCACCCCGCGCGGGATGTCGCGGCGCGGATTCTTTGCCTCCGCCGCAAGCGAGGTGGCGGATTCAAATCCGACCAGGATCAGAATGGCGATCGTGGATTGGAACAGCATGGCAAACAGGTTGTGGGGAAGCACAACCGAAACGGCGGTCGGGTGGACCCACTGCGTCGCGCCCAGCGGGTTGGTCAGGCGGAAGGCGATCGCCAGGACCGCAAAACCCACCAGCGAAACGAGTTGGATGATGTTGATCACCAGGCTAACGACCGTGGATCCGTTGATTCCGCGCACGGCGATGAACCCAACAAAGGCCGAGAAAGCTACGGCGATGGCCACCAGCCCCAGCGGCGGGACCGTGATGCCGAACTGGCCGCAGAGGTAAGCCACCAGCGTCGCCATCATCGCAACCATCACGCCGGGATACACCCAATAGAAGAGATGCGCCGCCCAGCCGGCGAAAAACTTGGAGATGCGTGCGAAGCGCTGGTGAGCTGGTTCGTCGCGATCCAGGAAGGCTTTATCGGCGAAGTAGTAGGAGCCGCCGGCGCCGGCTTCGGGATACTTCCGCGCCAGTTCCGCAAACGACAGTGCGGTGAGAAACGCGATGATCAGCGCGAAGAATACACCGCTCCATATATCTTTTTCCATGCCGGCGCCATTTACGCCGGCGGCCGCCTGCAACTGGAAGGTGATCCATAAAAATGCTCCGGGGGCGATCAGGGCCATCGCATTGACGGTCACACCCGTCAATCCGAGGGTCTTTCGCATCGTGGTTCCGTTCGTGCTAGCGCTCATGGTATCCTCCCGATCATTTGAATTTTCCGTACCCGGAACGAATCCGGGGTGCGGAACAACCGTGGTTTAAAGCTCGACGCCTTGAACCGAGTTGCGAGGTTCAAGGCGTCATGGCCTGCGTGGAATAATTTTCTTCCCCCGGTCGTCCCGGCAGCCGGCGGAAATAACGGAATGATCCGGACGGCTGCCCCGGAAGATTCGGGAACGGCGACGGTTACCCTTGCTGTTTTTACTTTAAATCAGATGCCTCCGGTGAATCCTACCCGGAGGCATCCTGGCCTGGTATGTTTTATCCGATTATAAGTATTTCGTTTTCCCCAAAAACACCCTATCGGGCCAGTGTTCGGGGTATTTTCTTTGGGATGGCATACCGAAAAAGGCGTAGAGAAAAACCGATCGCTGCGCTGCAGTCCTTTAACGGATTGTGGACCGAGTGGAACAAAGCGCCCGGCCCCCACCACCCAAGGTGTGACCCCGCGCTTTGCTCCCTTCGATCCGCAATCTGGAAAAAAGGAGAGGAATGGACGGAATAAAAGAAGCCCCACGCGGAAATCCGCCTGGGGCTTCTTGGCCCGTCGAGAATATTCTTTTGTTCAAGTATCGCTAGTATATTCCACGGAATGATTTTTTTCACCCCCCGATTGGGCCAATTTTCGTATTCCCCAAATTGATCAGAAAGACGCTATTTTCCCAATGCTTTCGACAGGAGCTTGGTTGCCTCCTCGGTGGTGGGGTTCCCGAAAACCGCGCCTAGTATGGAACCGTTGGTATCGGAAACCACCAAATCATCCAACCCCCCGCCTTTCAACCCTAGCAGCCCCGCCGCGGCCCTTTTGGAATTCGGAAATTGCACCAGCAGTAATTTCATCTGGACTGAACCTGCTTGATATAGTCCATATACGGCGTTGGTATCCTGCCCCAAACCGAGCAGATTTTGCCCGCCGAGCCAGAGTTGATCTTGAATCGCTAATTCCTCGTGGAAATATTTTGCCGATCCGGGTACGAGTTGACCCGAGGGTAGCCATCCGACAAGCGCCGGGCGGGAGCCGCCGATGGGCAACGCGTTGGAAATGAGTAGGGCTACGCCTTCCAGATCGTTGTCGGAAAGACTAGTGGTCGCAGTGAGGACGACATAAAAACGGTTCTGCCAGAAATAGATCCGGCTTCCGGATTCGAGCAGGGCTTCATTGGCATGCCCGATAGAGACCGCAACGGCACCGGCATGCCCGGAAAAAAGTCCGTAAGCGTCGGCGGTGTTTGTCAAACGCCAGATTTCCGCCACCAGTCCCAAGTCTGCCGTATTTTGATACTGCCTGGTCGCCACCTTCTCGAAGCCGTAGGTGAAGAAATAATCTGACGCGCCGTCGATGTAATTGAAGAGAGTCTGGTGGTCGAACGTTTGGGTGTTCCCCAGGGGAGTCCATCCCGTCATGGCGGCGGCCTCCGGAAGCGCATTTTCCGGCTCCGGAACGGGGGTTTTGGAGCATCCCGACATCAATGCAAGGAATAGAATAAAAAGAACCAATATCGCCGCGCGCAAGGAATTCCAGCGTGATGAACGGGTCAATGGCGAAGAGGATTTATTCCGCATGAGAACTCCTGCAATCCATTTATTGCTTTGAACGGCTTCTTTCCACAAAGGACGATCCGGATGGAAGGATTATAACATTCCCGTTTTTATCTTCCCGCCTTGCGAAAAAATATTTTCGATAATAAAATTTCGCGTTGTACACGGATTTCGCCGAAAAACCCGCGGATGACACGGATAAACCATAATATTTTTTTATACATTTTGTATCTTCCGTGTAATCCGTGTACAGTTCTCCAATCCGTACCCGCAGAAATGGTTCCCGCATTTTATATCGGAATCCAGAATCGGATCGAAGTTCCCTTCCCGAGGTAGCTTTCCGCGCGGATTTCGCCCCCGTGCGCCTGCACCAACCGCTTGGCAATCGCCAGCCCCAGGCCGGTGCCGCCGGAATCCCGGGATTTAAAGTACCGGTCGAAAATAAAAGGCAGATTCTCCGCGGGGATTCCACTGCCCGTGTCCTCCACCCGGAATTCCAGGCGGGTTTCGTAATCCGGCAACCGTCCGCAACCAATTCGAACCGAGCCGCCGGAGGGGGTGTGGCGCAGGGCATTGGACACCAGATTCTCCAACACTTCGCGGATCCGGGCGGTGTCCAATTCGACCGCGGGCAAACCGGCGTCCGGTTCACCCTTCAAGGTAACTCCCGCTTTCTCCGCCTGGGTTTGCATCGCGCGGACCAGGTCGGTTACCAATTGGCTCGGATCGCATAGTTCCTTTTGGAGGACTAGTCGCCCCGTCTCGGCCAGCGAAAAAGTCCGCAGATCCTCGATCAGCCGCGAAAGGATTTGAGTTTCCTCGAGGAGGATGTTGAGGTGTTCGTCGTTGCGGGGATAGACGTTGTCCAGCATTCCCTCCAGGTTTCCCTGAAGCACGGTCAACGGGGTACGGAGCTCGTGGGAGATATCCGCCAGCAGGTGTTTGCGTTGTTCATCGTATGCCTCAAGCCGGGCGGTCATGGTATTGAAGGATTCAGTGAAGTCTCTTACCGGAAGAGGACCGTGAACCCGCAGACGGGTGGTGTAATCGCCGGAAGCCACCCGCTCGGCTGCTTCCATGACCTCGTCCAAGGGATTTACCATTCGCCGTAAAATTCCGCCGAGGATGAGCAGGAAGGCCGCCAGCAGGAAAAGTGGAACCAGAAAAACGATCCAGTGAGAGATGTCGCCGAGCCGTCCGGTTTGAAAAATCGAAAGGAGGAAAACGATCGAACAGCCCAGTCCCGCGAGGAGGAAGAACAACGGGATCAGGCACCCGATCCGGAAATGCAGCGGCCCGCGCCGGTGCCGGCGGTGAAAATAGCGTTCAGGCGGCCAGGGTTCGTTCTCGGGCCACCAATTCGGCCGCCGGTGTTTATTCCACCGTTCCGGTTTCCCG
>JBEKDW010000047.1:0-12525 GCA_050014155.1 Anaerolineales bacterium | reverse complement strand
CCCCACAGCAAATCCCCAACTTGTCGGCTCGCACGGCGGGCGGTGTGGCGGGCGCGGGCCAGCAGGCGCTGCGCCCAGACATAGCGGGTCGGCTTGCGCACGCCCGTGGCGACCCATTTGACCACGGCAGAACCCCAGGTCAATCCGGCGCCGAAAGCAACCATCACAATATGATCGCCAGTGTGAATGAGATGAGCGTCGATGGCTTCGCAGAGGGCGATGGGAATCGACGCGGCGGAAGTATTCCCATACCGGTCAATATTAATAAAAAACCGATCCAAAGGCAGTTCAAGATTCTTGGCGGCGGACTCGATGATCCGCCGATTGGCCTGATGGGGGATGACCAGCTGGATGTCGTCCAGTGATAAGCCGGCTTTTTCCACGACTTCCAGGGTTGAAGATACCATCGCCCGGGAGGCAAACCGGTACACCTCCCTGCCGTTCATCACGATAGTATGTTTATTATCCTCAATGGTTTCCAAAGAAGCCGGCAGGTGGCTGCCACCCGCGGGGACGATGAGCAAATCCCCGCCGGAACCGTCGGCATGCAAGGCGATCGATAGAATCCCGCCCGGCGTCTCGCTGGATTGCAGGACCACGGCGCCCGCACCGTC
This sequence comes from Anaerolineales bacterium, assembly GCA_050014155.1. Lineage (GTDB taxonomy): Bacteria > Chloroflexota > Anaerolineae > Anaerolineales > RBG-16-64-43 > FEN-1073. Next base: position 11,911 of record JBEKDW010000047.1, on the reverse strand, counting down.
GCCGAACAGGACGCAGGTGGCGCGGTCGTTCCAATCGATCAGGCGGGAGAGGGTTTCCGATCCGATCACCAGCGCGTTTTCATAGGCGCCGCTGATGATCATTTGGGAGGCGACGGACAGGGCGTAGATAAATCCGGAACACGCAGCCAGAATGTCGAAGGCGGCGGCCCGGCTGGCGCCGAGTTGATCCTGAACGATGCAGGCCGTGGACGGAAAATGATATTCCGGGAGGCTTGTCGCGACGATGATCAGACCGATGTGCCGGGCGGGTATCCCGGATACCGACAAGGCTTTGGCCGCGGCATCGAAAGCCAGAGTGGCCGTGGTCTCCCGCGGGCCGGCGATATGGCGCTCGCGAATTCCGGTGTGGGATTGGATCCATTCGTCGTTGGTATCCACCATCTTGGCCAGATCCTCGTTGGTCAAGATGTGGGTCGGGACGCTCATTCCCCAGCCGATGATATGCGCGTATCGCGTCATGCCGCCTCTTGGGAGGAAGCGTTTAAGACCCGGCTGAAAATCAGGGAGGCATTGTGGCCTCCAAATCCGAACGAATTGGACATCACCACCCGCAGATCCTTCTTGCGCGAATGATTGGGCGTGTAGTCCAGATCGCATTCCGGATCGGGCGTTTCATAATTGATGGTCGGAGGGATGACTCCATCCCGCAGGGCCAGCACCGAAAAGACCGCCTCCAATCCGCCTGCGGCGCCCAAAAGATGTCCGGTCATGGATTTGGTCGAGGAAATAGCGAGGGAATAGGCGTGATCGGCAAAGACGTTCTTGATGGCACGGGTTTCGCTTTTATCATTCAGCTGCGTGCCGGTACCGTGGGCGTTGATGTAATCCACTGCGGTAGGCGGTCGACCCGCCTCGGCGAGCGCGGATTGCATGCAGGCCGATGCGCCGGAACCATCCTCCAGAGGCGCCGAGATGTGATGCGCGTCGTCGGTCGTCCCGTAGCCCAAAACTTCTGCGAGGATCGGCGCATGGCGGGCGCGCGCATGTTCCATTTCCTCCAAGACCAGGATCCCGGCTCCCTCTCCCGCGACGAATCCGTCGCGATGTTTATCGAACGGACGCGAAGCACCCGCCGGATCATCGTTCCTTTTTGACAGGGCGCCCATCACGCCGAACCCGGCCAGGATGATCGGCTGGATGGTGGCTTCCGCTCCGCCGGTGATCATCAGATCGGCGGATCCGCGGCGGATGATTTCGGAGGCTTCACCGACGGCGTTCGTTCCCGTAGCGCAGGCCGAGACGATCGAATGGTTGGGACCTCTGGCTCCGAACAGGATGGCGATCTGGCCGCCGGCGCTGTCTGAAAGCATCATGGGAATGAGGAATGGGCTGATGCGCTGCGGGCCGCTGCGTTGGAACACACCCACTTCGTTCAGCAGCGTGCCGATCCCGCCCAGGCCGCTGCCGACCATTACTCCGATTCGTTCCGGTGCGGGGATGGGAAGGGCAAGGCCCGCACGCCGGACGGCTTCGTAGGCCGCAATCACGGCGAATTGCGTGTACCGGTCCATCCGCCGGAGTTCTTTGCGGCCGATCAAAACCGAAGGATCAAACCCCTTCACTTCGGCGGCAATTTGAGATTCCATTGCGGAAGCATCGAAAGCGGTTATCCGACCGATGCCCGACCGTCCGGCGCAAATATTTTCCCATGCTGTGTCGATATCGTTGCCAACCGGGCATACACACCCGACGCCGGTCACCGCTACACGTCTAGTCACAATCCCTCCGTAACGGACGATTTTACTGCTTTTACTGAATCGGTGGAAGATCGATCGAAAGGAAGGATCTTATGGAATTTGCGGTCGAAAAATGGATCGTTTATACTTATTACCATCGGAAATACAACCGGAGGGATGATTTCAAATGAAACCTGTATATTCCATCGTTGTACCGGTTTTTAATGAAGCCGATAATCTCTCCGAGTTGCATCGACGGCTCGCCGAGGTGATGAACTCCCTGGACGAAGCGTGGGAAGTTATTTTCGTCAACGACGGAAGCACCGACGAATCCTCCAATTTCCTCAACGCATTAAGAAAAAAGGATAACCACGTCCGCGTGGTGGAATTTGTCCGGAACTTCGGACATCAGATCGCGGCCACCGCGGGGATGGATGCTGCGGAAGGCGAAGCCGTCGTTATTATCGACGCCGATCTGCAGGATCCCCCGGAAGTGATCCCGGAACTCATCGCCCGGTGGAAGCAAGGCTTTGAGGTGGTCTATGCGGTACGATCCGAGCGCGAGGGGGAAACCTGGCTGAAAGAATTTACCGCGAAACTTTTTTATCGGTTGATTTATCGGATTACGGACGTAAAGATTCCGCTGGATACCGGCGACTTCCGATTACTGGACCAAAAAGTGGTGGCAGTTCTGAGAAACATGAGGGAGAGGCACCGTTTCCTGCGCGGCATGGCTGCCTGGGTCGGTTTCCGGCAAATCGGTGTGCCCTACCGGCGGCACGCCAGGTTTGCAGGAAAAACCAAATATCCCTTGGGGAAAATGATCCGCCTTGCACTGAATGCCGTCACCTCTTTTTCCTTTTTCCCGCTGCAAATGGCGGCGTATTTGGGATTCATTTGCGCAGGGATTGCCGCCATTGCCATCCCCGTCGTCATTGTGCTGCGTCTCACCGGATCCGGCGCGTTTTTTGGACAAGCCACGACATTAATCTCCGTCCTTTTCCTGGGCGGGGTGCAATTAATTTGCGTTGGAATTCTCGGTGAATATATCGGCAGGATTTACGACGAGGTGAAAGGGCGGCCGCTCTATATCAAGCGAGATGAAATATCCCCTCCGTCCTCCCCGCCTGCGCGAAAAAAGCGATAATCGGAATTCTGCATCGAATTCCATTCGGGGGGAATCATTCACAGGAGGGAAATGCTTTTAGTTTCGATTTGATATCCTGCAAGATATTGATAAAATGAAATCTCTGAAAAAGTCCGTTCGTCGGGGGGATAAATCCCCCGACAACTAACAACGCCGGTCCCCGCTTTGCGAGGATAAAATAAATCCGGCTTTAAAGCCCGGTTTTTCCCCAATCCGGAAAATCACCGGATTGAGGACAGGTAGCCGGGCGCTGTTGAAAGTTCGGAGCGCCTGTCCCGAGCGAAGCGCGGGATTAGCTCCGGACAAATGATGATTTTCAGAGGTTTCAAAATAATTATCCGTTGATCGGATATAAAAAATCCAAAAAGGGGGAGCCATGATCCATCCAACCGACCTCGTATTAATTGCCGTTCTCAACAACCTCCGCGATTTTGAAGTCCTTCGCCTACTGGGGTGGTATCGGATTCCTCTCCGTTTTGCCCCTAAAATTGTTTCCGTCGATGTCGTGGCTTTCTATCAGACGGCGGAATTCGGGAGTGAGAAATGGAGCATCCGCTATGCCGCCCGGGTCCAGGGGGTGGAAATGGTGAAACGATCCGATCTCTTTCAAGAAGACGTTCATCACCCCCGTGCGCAGGAAGAATACTATAAGCTGCAATTGGGGCCGCTGGAAATCCTTCCTCACGCGATCGCATCCCGTGCCTGGCACCGAATCACCTTTTTCTATACCTCAGGCGATAAATTGTTGAATGCGCGGGAAATCCACGATTTGGTTGTTCCTACCGCCGATCGGGAAACGCTATGGAATGCATTGCGCGATCGATCAGATTCCTTTGCGGTTGGGAATGGCGATGCGGGAAATATCCCTTGGCCGGATGCTTGGAAAACCATTGCCGAGTGGTTGGAAGCAGGTCCTGAAGACAGCTGATGGGAAAAGATCATCCTGCCATGATTTTAATTGTGACGTGCCTCTCGCGCGGCCCGTCAAATTCGGTGAGGAAAATTCCCTGCCATGGACCGAGCAGAATTTTACCGTCATCGATAATGAGAAACAGGGTGGCTCCGATAAGCGAGGACTGAATGTGCGCCGGGGAGTTTCCTTCCCGGTGGCGATGCTCCGGATGAGGCGGAGCGATCTGCCGATCCAGGGTTAGCAGAATATCACCCGAGACACACGGGTCCCAATTTTCATTGAGGGTCAATCCAGCGGTCGTGTGGGGGAGGAAGAGAAGGCAGATCCCGTTCCGCACTCCGCTGTTGGTTACTTCAGCCTGGATGAAATCCGAGATATCCACGAATTGTTTGCGGGAATCCGTTTTGACGGAGATCGTTCTCAGGTAAGAGGAATTCATTGATTTATCGCCGATAGGTTCCCATAAGGGAACCGGTATCGAGGATGTGATCCCGCATCGACTTCTGCATCTGGGAGGAAGTGCAACCGGCAGACAAGTCCAACATCCGATCCAGCGCAAAAATCTTAAAAAAGTACCGATGCGGTTTTCCGGGAGGCGGGTACGGACCAAAATAACCGGTTTCTTGCGCGTCGTTTGTCCCTTGTTGGCCGATGCCGGGAAGCACGGACTTCTCCGGCAATCCTTCCGTCAATTGTTTTACTTCGGGAGGAATGTTGAACAAAACCCAATGGATGAATCTTCCCGAAGGCGCATCCGGATCCTCAACCTGAAGAACGAAGCTTTTTGTCGAGGAGGGAAAGCCGGACCACGATAGCGCGGGAGAGAGATTGTCGCCTTCGCCCGCATGGCGTTTGGGAATGACGCCACCCTCAGAAAATGCCGGAGAAGTTAATACGATCGACATAATGACCTCCCTCGAAAGATGGTGTTGATTAAAGGTTATGGGGAACGCATATTCAATCTATTAATTAATACAGCATTCCCCAATCTGCGGCGGCCTCCTCGTCCATCATCGACGGTTGCCAAGCCTCAGCTCCCAATTCCATCGTTACGGGGATACCGAGGGCTTTCTCCGCTTTTTGCCTGGCGTTTTCCATCATCGCCGGCCCGTACGGGCAGAAAGGCGTAGTCAGTATCATCCGAACCGAAGCGCCGGATTCTCCGATTACAACTTCTCGGATCAACCCCAATTGCACGATGGTGAATCCTAATTCGGGGTCCGTGACCTCCGCCCAGGCTTCGCGCAGGGCTTTTGCCTTCTCTGGGTTCGAGCGATCGGCTTGCCATTCCGTATTGGCGGACGGGACAGAATTGGAATCAGTCATGGGTGAGTGGGCGCGATGCGCCGGCAATCGAAAAGGTGCACGTCTCCGAACCGGATCGGATGCAGGCCGTCCGTTCCACTTGCGCTCCCAGCGCGCGGGAGAAGATCGACGCATCCAGCGCACAGACTTCCGGGTGATGCAGGCTGATCTTGGAATACGGGCAGGCGAATTCCAGTAATCGGTACTGATCCGGACCGGTCTCTTCCACCTGTGCAATAAAACCATCCTGCGCAAGCAACTGGACCAGCCGGTCGATGCGCCGCGGCCAAGGGAGAGGATCTAGTTCCGTTTTCCATTCCCCGGCGATGCTGGAAGCGACCTCCCGCAATAATCTATCCACCATCTCCGGCGGCAGGTTTTCTTTTAATCGATCGAGCAGGAAGTTTGTGAATTTGTAATATTTGGAGGGATTGCGATCGAGCGCGGTTTCCGTCAGCCGGTAGACCAAATGCGGCCGGCCGATGCCATGCCTTTCCTCCCTGCCTTCGATCATTCCTTCCGCCAAGAGGGAGGATAAATGATGACGGACGCCGATATGCGTTATCCGCAAATCCTTGACCAGTTCGGCGACCGTCATATGGCCGTTGGCACGCAATGCCCGGAGTATTTTTTCCCGAGTGCGTTCGACCGCTGGAATTATCATAATTATTCAAATTCTAAGCCAAATAACATGATTAGTCAATTATTAATATAAATATATTAAATATTGACTAATAAATCCAATAAATGCTATACTCAATTGAATTTAAAGAGGGTGAGATGGCATCCACTTTGTCCATTCAGGATCTTCGGGTAAACGTACAGGACAAGCCCGTATTAAAAGGGGTGAATTTAACTATCAGACAAGGCGAAGTGCACGCCTTGATGGGGCCGAATGGAACGGGAAAATCGACGCTGGCATATGCTCTGATGGGGCATCCCGGATATACGGTTACAGGCGGAAAAATCACTTTCGATGGACAAGACATTCTCGGGTGGACCCCGGAAGAAAGATCCCGGCGGGGATTGTTTCTCGCTTTCCAATATCCGATCGCCATCCCGGGTGTTTCCGTGGCAAACTTCCTGCGGACGGCGATCAACTCACGCCGCAGAGCCCTGGATCCTCAGGATAAAGGGATTGCGATTCCCGAGTTTCGCAAGCTGCTCAAATCCAAAATGGAGGCTCTTCAAATCCCTATTGAGTTTGGCGGGCGATATTTGAACGACGGATTCTCCGGCGGGGAGAAAAAGAGGGTGGAGGTTCTGCAACTCTCGGTGCTTCTGCCAAAAATCGCAATCATGGACGAAACGGATTCCGGATTGGATATCGACGCCTTGCGGATTGTCGCCGGTAGCGTGGAAACGCTCTCCGGACCCGATCTGGGAATATTGGTGATCACCCACTATCAAAGAATTCTCAACTACATCAAGCCACAGTTCGTACACGTGATGTACGATGGGCGGATTGTGGAAGATGGCGGCGCGGACCTGGCGGTTAAGCTTGAGGAAACGGGATACGAGTGGGTGAAAGAAAAATATAACGGGACGGAGAAATCCTGATATGTCTGCGGCGGTAAAACCCGATTGGGAAGGGTTCGGCGAGAATCAGGACGACTTTCACGATCCGGAGGAATACCTTTACCGCGCCCGTCCCGGATTGCACCGGGATGTGGTCGACGAGATATCCGCCCAGAAAGGGGAACCGGAGTGGATGCATCAAATCCGGTTGAAGGCGTTCGATCATTTTCTGGAGCGGCCAATGCCGACGTGGGGCGGGAATCTTGCGGATATCCGTTTTGAGGATATCACCTTCTATATCCGCCCGAGCGAACGCGCAAGCGCGACGTGGGACGAAGTGCCCGAAACCATCAAGCGCACGTTCGACCGCCTGGGAATCCCGGAAGCCGAACGCCGGCTGCTGGCGGGTGTTGGCGCGCAATACGAATCCGAAATGGTCTACCACAACATTCAACAGATGCTGGAAAAACAGGGGGTGATTTTTCTCAGCAGCGACAACGGGTTGAAAAAATATCCGGATGTTTATCGTGAATATTTCGGCACGGTGGTGCCGTATTCCGACAACAAGCTTGCTGCGCTGAACACCGCCTTTTGGTCCGGTGGATCGTTTGTTTATGTCCCTAAGGGAGTCCATGTGGAACTTCCGCTGCAAGCGTACTTCCGCCTCAATGCGCAGGGAATGGGTCAGTTCGAACGCACCCTGATTATCGTGGACGAGGGAGCCTCCGTGCACTATGTCGAAGGCTGCACGGCGCCCATTTACTCCCGCGATTCGCTCCATAGCGGTGTGATCGAAATCCTCGTGCGGCGCGGCGCGCGGATGCGCTATACGACCATCCAGAACTGGTCCACCAACGTTTTCAACCTGGTGACCCAGCGCGCCATCGTCGAGGAAGATGGGGTGATGGAGTGGGTGGATTCCAATCTGGGAAGCCGGCTGACGATGAAATATCCCGCCTGCATTCTCAAAGGCCGGGGAGCGCACGGCGAGGTGCTTTCCATGGCGTTCGCGGGGAAGGGACAGCAACAGGATGCCGGCGCCAAGATGATCCACGCCGCACCTTTCACCAGCAGCAAAATCACTTCCAAATCGATCAGCAAGGCCGGCGGGCGGGCCTCCTACCGGGGCATGGTAAAGGTTTTACATGGCGCCGGGCATTCCCGCTCCAAGGTCGTATGCGACGCTTTGCTCCTGGATTCGGACGCCCGCACGGATACGTATCCCACCATAGAAACCGACGAGAATACGGTGGACATCGGACACGAAGCGACCGTCAGCAAGATCGGAGCGGAGCAGTTGTTCTATCTTCGTAGCCGCGGCCTTTCGGAAGAAGAAGCGACCACCATGGTGGTGTCGGGGTTCATCGAGCCGCTGGTCAAAGAACTACCGATGGAATATGCGATCGAAATGAACCGTTTGATTCAATTGCAGATGTCCGGAGCCGTCGGATAGCATGACCGAGCTATCAATGTCCAAGCCAAAGACAAGCGGCGAGGCCGCGGAGCTGGTAAGTCCGCCGGTTCTTTCCGATATCCAAGTGGAAGCCATCGGGCGTGAATTGGGGGAACCGGGGTGGATGATCGATTTGCGGCGTTCCGCGTTGGATGAGTACCGACTGCTTCCCATGCCGTCGCCTCGCGAGGAAACCTGGCGACACAGCGACATCCTCAAGTTCCCTTTCGCCGAACTCCCGCTTGAAGCGTTGGCGCTTTCTAGAAAGCCGAAGCGCGCGCCCTCGGCCTGGCTGCGGCCGGTCTCGACGGGCGGGACGGGCGGGCGGATCGTATTAGAGGACGGGTTTGTGAGGGAAACATCCCTCGAGGAGAACCTTCAACGGACGGGAGTGGTATTTATGTCCGTATCGCAGGCGGCACACGATCATCCGGAGTTACTGCGATCCTTGATCGGAAAGGTTGTTCCACCGTCGGATGGGAAGTTTGCCGCGCTGGCTTCGATTATTTTTGACGCAGGCATACTGCTCCACGTACCCAAGGGCGTCAGAATCGATCGGCCGCTGCATGGCTCACTCTGGTCCTCACCCGGAGGAATGCGCGCCGAACGCCTTTTGGTGAACGTCGAGGAGGGCGCCGAGGCGACCTTGTTCTACGAATACGCCTCCCCGGAGGGCAGCAACCCTTCGGCGCGATTGCAGATCACCGAAATTTCGGTGCATCCCGGTGCTTCCCTGCGCCTGTTTACTTCTCAGTCCTGGGGGAAAAACGTCGTGTGTGTCTCGCATGACAAAGCGTCGATCGAACGGGACGGATGTCTGGAATGGGGGTTTGCGCAATACGGAGCCTGGTCGTCCAAAACGATCGCGGGCGTCGATTTGCTTTTTCCCGGAGCGAAAGCCCACTGGGCCGGATTCAGTTTCCTGGGGGGCGACCAACAGGTCAATCTCTCCTCGTGGCAGAACCACCGGGCGCGAGAAACCACGTCTGATTTTTTATACAAGGAAGTCCTGACGGAATCCTCGCGTTCGATCTGGAGGGGAATGGTGAGTGTCGACCCCGGCGCGGTCGGCGCCGACGGGTATCAGGCGAACCGGACCTTGATGTTGTCGGATCAGGCGAAAGCCGAATCCATTCCGGGGTTGGAAATCCTCGCGGATGATGTACACTGTTCCCACGGGGTATCCATTGGGGAGTTGGACGCGGAAGAAATATTTTACCTCCGGTCCAGGGGAATTTCCCTTGAAGATTCCCGGCGATTGTTGATCGACGGATTTTTTGAACCGGTACTCGAAAAAATCTCACAAGACGACATCCGCCGCCGGGTTCGCGGAACCCTCGAAGAAAAATTGGAAGCCGTGCGGCGAACGCAGCCTCCAATCGATCCACGCGGCCAGCCGGTCCCGGAAATGGGCGGATAGGGAGATCCTTCATGCCAGCATTGATTTATTCCGTCGGGGATATTGTGGAAGTGTTTTGCGACCATAAACACGGCGGTCGAAGAGTCCGCGACTGGGTCGAGGGTGTGGTTGTCCACGCCGACGACCGGATGACGGCTATCCAATTCCGGGTGGACGTGTATTTGACCGACGGGTGGATGGTTCCGGACCGGATCCTGTGGTTCAACAAGGGAACCGAAAAAATCCGCATCATCCGCAAGAGCCGCATATCCGCGACCGGAAAAGGGATTACCGTCCCTTCAGTGCACAAAAAGGCGATCTCCTCCAAAAAGCGGGTCGTTAAAGCTTCACCGCGCCATCGCGTACCCACCCGGAAATAAAACGCGGCGCGTTCCAACCATGAGAATGGCCATCGTATGATCAACCCAAAATCCACCGATGTTGTGATCCCTCTCGATGTGAAAAAGATCCGCGCCGATTTCCCGATCCTTTCGCGGGAAGTCCACCCGGGCGTTCCGCTCGTGTATCTAGATTCCGCCGCCACTTCCCAAAAACCGGAATCGGTCATTGAGAGCATGTCAGACTATTACCGGAAACACAACGCCAATATCCATCGCGCCGTGCATACGCTGGCCGAGGAAGCCACGAGCCTGTATGAAGACGCCCGGTCGAAGGTCGCCGATTGGATCGGCGCGGAACGTCCCCAGGAAATCATCTTTACCCGCAACGCCACCGAAGCCATCAACCTCGTCGCCCAAACCTGGGGCCGCACCCAGATGGGAAAGGGCGACGTGCTGCTGCTGACCGAGATGGAACATCACAGTAATCTCGTCCCATGGCAAATCCTTGCGGAAGCCCGGGAATTGCGCCTCGAATTTGTGCCCATCACCGGCGACGGGGAATTGGATCTTGCGGCCTTGGAAAAACTCCTGGGGCTGAAACCTAAATTGCTGGCCTTGACCCAGATGTCGAACGTCTTGGGTACGGTCAACCCGATCCGCGAGATCGTCCGGTCCGCCCATACCGCCGGAGCGAAGGTGCTGATCGACGCTGCACAATCGGTTGCCCACATGACGGTTGACGTCCGGGAATTGGATGTGGACTTCATGGCTTTCTCTTCGCATAAAATGTGCGGGCCGACGGGGATCGGAGCGTTGTACGGGAAGAGGGGTATTCTACTGGAGATGCCGCCCTTCCTGGGCGGCGGCGACATGATTCGCAAAGTGGAGTGGAGGTCTTTCGAACCGAACGACCTGCCGTACACCTTCGAGGCCGGCACACCGCCCATCGCCGAGGCGGTGGGATGGGGGGCAGCTGTCGATTATCTCAAAAGGATCGGTATGCCCGCCATCCACCATCATGAGCAGACGGTTACCGCATACGCCATGCAACGCCTGCGAGAAATCCCCGGATTGACGATCATCGGGCCGGAAGCCGAAAAACGCGGGGGGCTGGTGGCGTTTACGATGGAGGGAATCCACCCGCACGATATCGCCCAAATCCTGGATTCCGTCGGGGTTGCGGTCCGTTCCGGTCATCATTGCACGATGCCGTTGCACCAGAAATTGAATCTGCCCGCCACCACCCGGGCCTCGTTTTACCTTTATACTCTCGACGAAGAGATCGACGCTATGATCCGGGGTTTGGAAAAAGCCAGAAAGTTATTTGCGTGAGTCTCCAATGGATGATCTTTACCGGCAGCAAATAATCGACCGCTACAAACACCCGCTCAAACGGGGCGTACTGGATCCGCATGACCTCTCGTACGAGGATGAAAATCCATTGTGCGGGGACCGGATCCGCATCGACCTGCGAACGGATGCCAAAGGCACTGTGACCGAAGCCGCGTTTTCAGGCGACGGCTGCGCCATCTCCCAAGCTTCCGCAGATTTGCTCGCGGAGTATATTGAGGGCAAATCGCTGGACGAAATCCGATCGCTTTCGAAGGAAACGATTCTGGATCTATTAGGCATTGAACTCAGTCCGATCCGGTTGAAATGCGCGTTGCTCTCGCTGAAGGTTTTAAAGGCGGGGGCGTATGGTTTGGAAGAGGCGAGGAAAATCGAATAGATTCTTTACCCGTATCCAAAAACGGAAAACCGGTTAACCCTCCAAATACCGTTTTCTTTTCTCGAACGTTCCTTCGAGCGTGGTAAAATTAACGGCTGTTCGCCCAGTCCTATTGCCATAGATTGAAAGGAGCACTAGAACCATGCCTGCAACCAGCAAGAAGAAAGTAACAACAAAGCGCTCGAGCAAAGCCGTCAAATCAATCTCCAAGTCGCCGTTATCGGCCAAGCCGGGCTCGGGTTCATAATCAAATCCAACCTCAATGTCTTTGTATGACACCTTCAGAGCTTTCGCGAACCCGGCCAATGCGCGGAGAGCGCGTTGAGCACCAGCTTTCGCTGCCTCGACGCGACTGAGACGGAGAAGAGTTTGTCGCAATTGAGGTGCGAGCAGTGCGGGCAAAGACTTG
>JBEKDW010000046.1:0-12539 GCA_050014155.1 Anaerolineales bacterium | reverse complement strand
CGTCCGTCGGTGAGCAGGATGACGTGATCTATAGCGCCGGGGCGCCGCACCTGGCGCAATTGATTGACGCCGGTGGAGAGGCCTTGGTAAATTTCGGTCCCCCCGCTGGCTTGGATCAGGCTGAGCCTCTGGCGCGCCTCTGCTGCGGGGACGATCGCATCGGTGGAGATCAGAACCTCCGCCCGGTCGCTGAACGTGACAATGGCGATCCGGTCCTGCGGTCTGAGTTGGGAAATGATGCTTTCCGCCGAGACCCGCGCCGTGTCGAGCCGTTCGCCGGTCATCGAGGTGGATCGGTCCAGGACAAGACTCAAATTTAACGGAGACGGAACATTCTCCCCCTCCTGCTGTGTGGGCCGGATGGTTGCCAGCGAATACAGCACCTGCGGCTCATCCAGCGCCCGCAATACCGGGCGGCTGACATGGACTTCCATGTAGAGGGGTTCTTGTCCGGTCGAGGGATTGGTCATGGTTCCCCTGTCATCTCCACAATGATGGCGGAAATATTATCCGGCCCGCCCATGGTGTTGGCCTGCCGGGAGAGGGCCGTAGCTGCATCCTGGGGGGATTCGTAGTTGCCGGTTATGCGGAGGATTTCGGAATCGGAGAGGACGCCCCACAACCCGTCGGTGCACAGCAGCAGGCGCGATCCTTTCTCCCATGGGATGGTGAGAAAATCGGTCTCGATCCCCTCTACTTGTCCGACTGCCTTGAGCAGCACGTTCCGTTGCGCAAACCGCCCCGCTTCTTCGCTGGAGATATGTCCCTGATCAACCAGTCGCTGGACCAGAGAGTGGTCGTGCGTGATCTGGCGGATCTCTTTGCCCACGAGGTAGGCGCGGCTGTCGCCGATGTGCGTGAAAAAAATCTGGCGGCTGAAGACGAGTGCGGCGGTGAGCGTGGTTCCGCTGCCTGGAAGGTTGAGCATCACCGCTTGATTGGCTCGCAGGATGGAGGATTCCAGAATCTCCTGGATCGACTCGGAATTCTCGGAGACGCCGCCCAGCCATTGCGCGCCGAATCGGCTGATCACCTCGCGGGCGAAGGTTTGCGCCGCCAGCTGACTCGCCCGTTCGCCCTGTTCGTGTCCACCCATCCCGTCGGCGACGACGAATAACCCGTAATAGGGCGAGGCGGTGTCGCCCTGTTGCAGCGAAGTGGTGACCACCACGCAATCTTCGTTGGATTGGCGCACCCGGCCGGTATCGTACGTAATTCCAAACCGGAACATCGGGATCTCCTGTGAACGATCCGTCGGAATGGATGTCTTGGCAGTGCGGCGTTTGCGCAGTCGGATGATTGGGGACACGCCATTCTCCTTGAGACGCCCCGCTTACAGAGGCAGGGCGTATATTTTATGATCCGTCGAACCGAATAGGATCATTTCTTCATTGGCGGAAATCCCGCCGGTGATCGGCCCGCCGGTGAGGAACTTCCAGCGGAGCTTCCCGGTCATCAGTTCAAGAGCATAGAGGTTGCCGTCCACTGATCCACAATACACTAATCCCTGATGGACCAGCGGATTGGCGGTCACCTGGCCTTCCGTTTCAAAATGCCATTTCTCTTTGCTGGAACGGCCGTCTACGGCATAGATCCGCCCGTCGGCCGAACCGAAGATGACCAGCCCCTGCGCAATGGTTGGGGAGGAAATGATTGCGTTATTGGTGCGGAACCGCCACGCGGCCCACCCGGATTTGATATCCAAGGCGTACAGCAAGCTGTCGACGGAACCGAAATACAGCAGGCCGTTGCCTTCGCACGGAGAGGATGTGATCGCCCGTTTGGAATGAAATTTCCATTTGATTTCCCCCCGCAGATCGACCGAATAGCAGTCCCCGCTTTCGCATCCGAAATAAATCCGGTCGCTGTTGGCCAGCGGGGTGGACCGGATAGGGCCGTCAACCTCGGTCTTCCATGCGCCCCGGCCGTACATGACGTTGATGGCGTGGAGTTTGGCGTCGTCGGATCCGATGAACACGTGGCCTTCGGCGATGGTCGGAGAAGAGCGCACTTCCGCCTCGGTATAGTAGGTCCAAGCCACCTTGCCGGTGATCAGGCTTACGGCATGAACCCGTTTGTCTTCCGAGCCTACGATGATGTTGTCTTCATCGATCGCGGGCTTGCCGGTCAGACCGCCTTCGGCGGCGTATTTCCATATGAATTCGCCGCTGGAGGGTTTCAGTGCGTAAAGGTTGTTATCGTATGCTCCCACCAGCACCATGTCCTTGACGATCACGGGCGTACCGCGGATTTCGTCTTCGCAGGTGAACACCCATTTGGGTTGGATCCCATCCTGGGAGGTCGCAGGTGCGACGGCTGCGGCGACGGCGGGCGCGACAGGGGCCCCGGAGACGACGATCGGTTGCCCTCCTTCGGTGAATTGCGCCAGCACGGCCTGGAAGGTTTTCATGTCCGGGAACCGCTGCTCCGGTTCGTAGGCCAGCGCTTTCATCACCGCCTGATCGAGACCTTCCGGTACGCTTGGATTGATCTGCCGCAACGGGCGGTCGTGCCACGAAAAGGGCGGCTCGATCCGCGGATCACGCCGCGAAAGCAAATGGTGGAGCGTCGCCCCAAGTGCGTACACATCCGAGAGCGGGCCTGCCTCGCCGCGGTACTGCTCGGGCGGGGAATACCCTTCGGTGCCGATCATCGTACCTTTCCGGTCCGGTTCGAAGAGTTTGGCAATCCCGAAATCCACCAGGCGGATGTTCTCATGCTCGTCGGACATGATGTTCGACGGTTTGATGTCGCGGAAGATCACCGGCGGTTGGTGATGATGCAGATAGTGGATAACGTGACACAGTTCGACTCCCCAATGGGCAACCATTGTTGTCGGCAGAAAATCGTTGCTTTCCGTCAGGATAGCTTCCAAGTCCTTCCCGTTGACGAATTCCATGACCAGGAAAGAGCGTTCTCCGATGGTGAAATAATCGTAGACGCGGGGGATGGCCGGATGGTTAAGGGTCGCCAGCAGGTTGGCTTCCCGCTCGAAGCTTTGCACGGCGGTCTGGCGGACGGCTTCATCCTTGCTGGAGTTCAGCATTTCCTTGACCGCCGCCAACCGGGTGACGCTGGGAAAGCGCATATCCCGCGCCTGGTAAACCCAGCTCATCCCGCCGCTGCCGACAACCCGGATGACCAGATAACGGTTCTCCAGCGTGGTGCCGACGACCAGTGATGCGGTTCCTCCCGTGTGCTGACGCAGGGAGTTGGTCATACGTTGAGTGTTCAGGGTCACTCTCCTGAGGCGGAAACCCGCTATTAAAATGATTATATCAGGGTGTTGCCATCCCGCAAACGAAAATCAGGCGGGGTATAATCCAGTCGCAGTTTATCCTATAATTCCCTTCAGGAAACGTGATAACGCACCGGCGAACTCTGCGGCCGAAGACCGGGGGATGAACCGGAAGGAAGATCCGGGAAAATCCCCGAAAGAACTGGAGAGGGTTGTAAAAGATTCGCAGCGTCCGCAAGTGATTATTTCCGAGGAGGTCAATCCATGGAACGCGTTGTCATTACCGGGATCGGAACGATTAACCCCCTGGGGCTCGATCCGGAAAAAAGCTGGAAAAACGCCTTGGCCGGAGTATCCTCCACGCATGAAATCGAGCAGTTTGATGCATCCCGCCTCTCGGTGCGGATCGCCTGCGAAGTGAAGGGGTTTGATCCGACCAAGTTCATGGATGCACGCAACGCCAGGCGCATGGACCGGTTTGAACAATATGCCGTCGCCTCAGCCCGGCAAGCAATCACGCTTTCGGGTCTGGATATTCACGCCCATTCCGACCGGGTGGGGGTCGTCATTGCATCTGCCGTCGGCGGGATCCAGACTTTGCAGGATGCCAGCAAAACGCTCCTGACCACCGGCCCAAGGAAGCTCAGCCCTTTCACGATTCCGATGCTCATGCCCAACGGCGCCTCGGGGATGGTGGCGATTGAATTCGGCGCGCACGGGCCGTCTTTTTCGGTGGCGTCGGCCTGCGCCTCGGGCGCCGATGGGGTGGGGATCGCCTGGCGCATGATCCGATTCGGCGATGTGGACGCGATGGTCGCGGGCGCCTCTGACGCGACCATGTGTGAACTGGCGATGGGAGCCTTCGACCGCGTTGGCGCGATGACCCGCGGAAATTCGTTGGAGGTGCCGAAACCCTTCGACAAAAACCGCGACGGCTTGGTGATGGGGGAAGGCGCGGCCGTCCTGATGCTGGAAAGTTTATCCCTTGCCCGCAAACGCGGGGCGAAAATTCTCGCCGAACTGGCCGGGTACGGCGCCACATCCGACGCTTACCACGTCACCGCTCCGGCGGAGGACGGTTCGGGAAGCGCCCGGGCCATCCAGCTGGCGCTGGCGGCGGCCGGAGTGAAACCCGAAGATGTGGATTACATCAACGCCCACGGCACCGGAACGGTGCTCAACGACCTTTCAGAGACCAAAGCCATCAAACGGGTGTTTGGGAAACTTGCCTACAAAATCCCCGTCTCCTCCACGAAATCGATGACGGGGCACATGATGGGCACAACCGGCGCGCTGGAGGTCATCTTCTGCACCCTGGCCATCCGGGATGGGAAGATTCCTCCGACCATTCATTACGCCACCCCCGATCCGGA
Source organism: Anaerolineales bacterium (assembly GCA_050014155.1). Lineage (GTDB taxonomy): Bacteria > Chloroflexota > Anaerolineae > Anaerolineales > RBG-16-64-43 > FEN-1073. The sequence continues at coordinate 7,928 of JBEKDW010000046.1, read as the reverse complement.
ATGCGATCTGGATTACGTTCCCAACACTGCCCGTGCAAAACCGGTTCGGGTGGCGGTCAGCAACGCCTTCGGTTTCGGCGGGCATAACGCCGTTCTGGTGATCCGCGCTTTTCAGGAATGAAAGAACCATCCTCCCCGGAACCCTTGCTCTCCGATAACCGCATCCCCGCTGGTGAAAAAAAACACCCCACCGCGGAGGCAGTGGAACGTGCGACCGGACTGGTCTTTACCAATCCCGGGCTGGCCATCCGAGCCCTCACCCACAGTTCCTTCGCCAACGAGAGCGCGGAGGAAGGGGAGGATTACGAGCGGCTGGAATTCCTCGGCGACGCCGTTCTGGATTATCTCGCCGCGTATTGGTTGTACCAGCATTTTCCGGAACTCTCCGAAGGGGATTTGACCCGGATGCGTTCGGCGTTGGTCCGGACCGAAAGCTTGGCGGCATTCGCACAACAGATCGGACTGAACCAAATCCTGCGCATCGGGAAGGGGGAACGGCTCGCTGGCGGAGAAAACCGGGCAACGATACTCTGCGGAACATTCGAGGCGCTGACGGGCGCGATCGCGCTGGACCAGGGGATGGAGAAAGCCTACGCCTTTGCCGGGCCTCTCTTTCAACAGGAAGCCGATCGCGTTTTCGAACGGCTTGCCAGCAGCGACTGCAAAAGCTTGTTCCAGGAAAAAGCTCAGGCGAAGTTCGGGGCGACGCCCGGATACCGGGTGGTTGACATGACCGGTCCAGATCATGACCGGCAGTATACGATCGAGGTTCTGGTGGTCGGACGCTCCTTCGGCATCGGAACGGGTAACAGCAAGCAGGCTGCGGCCCAGGATGCCGCTCAAAAAGCGCTGGAAAAACTTCAACGAGAAGAGTGATCGCCCCCATCCGGACATTTCTTGGAACTCCATCCGGGAATATATTTAATCCGCCCTCTTCATTTAAATTCACAGTAGTAACTTCACCATGCCGATGAGGAAGGAAAATTAATCGGCATGGGCCACTTCCTCCTGGTCCCCAGAAGCCACCGGGATATGGAAGAGCTCCAAAACGGCCGGAGCAAAACCGGTTAAATCCTTCATCCGCCGAGCGATTATTTTTCTGACAGCCGGCGGACCCAGGATGATGGTCGGAACCGGATTCCGGGTGTGTCCCCGCACGGATAGATCCTCGATGTTGCCATGATCGGACGTGATGACGACGGTCAAATCCGTCCCCGTCATAGCCGCATCCACGCCGCCCAAAACGCGGTCCAACATCTCCAGCAAGCGCACGGCGCCGCGCATCTCTTGGAAATGACCGGCGTAATCGGTCGGCCAATAATCGAAAACGGTGAAATCGTTCTGCAGAGCCAGCTCTGCCATTCGCCTTCCAGCCTGGTTCGGGGTGAGGACGGGTATATCGGTGTATCGCAGCCGGTTACGCCATCCACGGCCGGTGAAATCGGCCGAGATCGCATCCCCCCGGATTAAATCCTCCTCGGTCGCCAGGGGGATCCCCGCCAGATCAAAGGCGAGCGGGATTGCGGAGTGCAGTCTCCGCCCGCTGCGGATGGCGTCGAAATATGAAGCGGGGTAGGCGTTGAGCAACCGGCAGCGGAATCCGGTTTCGACCAACCGCCGGATGAGATTGTTATCGTGCAGGATCGCCCGGATGCGCGGATCGGGTTTGGGTCCAAAATGCGTGCCGATTTTACGCGGGACGTTCACGCCGGTCAGCAGGGTGGATTGGCCGGTGGCGGATTCCGGAAGGCCTTCCACGCCCAAGGTCGCGTCGACGGAACGGAAGGAGGCGTGCGCCCCGTCGAACGGCTCAAGACCGAGCAAGAGCCGGCGGCCTTCCAGCAAAGCGGTGAGGTGCGGCAGGTTCGCTGCGGCCAGCGGATTGATTTTCGGATCCGGGCTACCTAATCCCACGCCGTCGAGGAACATCAGGAAAATCGGAACCGGTTGCATAGAATTGAGGCAGATCAGAGTTCGTCGTCCACAATCGGATTATCGTCAATCAGAAGGATTTGGTACGGATTCAAACCGGGCACCTTTCTAACCGGCTTTTCGCCCGCCGGGATGTGTTGTTCGGGGAAAATCCTGGGAGGTTGCTATTCCCGTAATGGTTAATACCCTTGCGGACTTTCATTCAGCTCTAGCCAATACTGATGCAGAACGCGGATCATTTCCCTGAGCTGGTCGAACGAAACCGGTTTGACCAGATAGGAGTTGGCTCCCAGTTCGTAGGCCCGGGCGATATCGGAGCGCTCCCGCGAGGAAGTGAAGATAATGACCGGCAGGTGGCGCAGCCGGGGTTGCCCGCGCAGCCACTGCAATACCTCCAATCCGGATTTTCTCGGCATCTTGAGATCCAGCAGCACGATCCAAGGAAGTCCGGTTGCCTGTTCCGCGATGGGTTTCGCGCGGGCTTCCAGGAATCGAACGGCTGCTTCGCCGTCCTCGGCGATAAGGATTTCCTCCGTCAGATCCGCTTTGCGGGCCGCCCTGCGGAATAGGGCGACATCGTTCGGATCGTCTTCAATCAGCAGCAAGGATTTTTTCAATTGGACCATATGGTCATCCACCGGCCTCCAAGGCGTGTTTCCGCCGGCCGGAGAGATGGGCTATTGGGCATAGTATAGATTCATGAATGTCCGTAAAACCCGCGGATCGAAATATTCCCCATCGAGCGATGTTAAATAATCCTTGACCCGCGCGTCCGGCCACGCCTCCCGATAGGGTCGGTTCGATCGCAAGGCATCCCAAATATCCACCACTGCAAAAATCCTGGCCGGGAGGGGAATTTGTTCGCCCTTGAGGCGGCGCGGATAGCCGTTTCCGTCCCAGCGTTCGTGGTGGCAATAGGGGATGTCGAGTGTTGGCCGGAGAAAAGCGATCGAGGAAAGCCACTCGAAGGCGAAGGTTGGATGTTGGCGCATGACAGACAATTCTTCTTGGAGGAGTGGGCCGGGCTTGAGCAGGATGCTGTCGGGAATGGCCATCTTCCCGATGTCGTGCAACAAGCATCCCCGGCGGGCGTGGACCAGCTCCGCCTCCGGCATCCCCATCGCGCGCGCAAGGCGCAGGGTGTTCTCGGTGACGCGCTGCGTGTGGCCCTCGGTCTCCCGGTCGCGGAGATCCAACGCGCGGGACCACCCTTCGATGGTGGCGTCGTAGGCCAGGGTGAGTTCGATGTTGGTGCGCTGAAGATCCTCGAACAGTTTTGCATTGTCGATGGCAATCGCGGCCTGTTCAGCCACGGTTTCGAGGTAGGAAAGCCACGCAGGGTCGGGCTCGAGCGCCGCGCGGTGAAATATTTCCAACACGCCTTTGACCTGGCCCTTGGCAACCAGGGGAGCGGCGATGTAGGTGATGAAACCCTCTCCAGCCATTGCTTCACGGCGCGAGGGATCATCCTGCTGCGGGTTCCAATTCGGTAGGAGAAGCACCCGCCGTTCCAGCGCGACGCGCCCCGGGTTCCCGTGGTTAAGCGGGAGGTAGGTTTCTTTCCGGTGACCGGACCGGAACCCACGCCCGGTGCTGTAACGCAGCGTCTGCGAGACAGAATTAAGCAGCAGGATGTCGGCGGCGTCGACGTGCAGCTGGCTGGTGAGCTCGTCGAGGATGACCATGAGGGTGACCCGCAAATCCAGACTGGCGGTGATGGCGGCGTCGATCGTCCGCAGCGCGGCCAGCTTGTCCAGTTGCTGCCGGATCTGCCGTTCATTCTCCTTGCGGTCCGTAACGTCGCGCAGCACGAACAGGATCGCGTCCGCCGGACTGCTGCTCCCGGGAAGGAGCGACGCAGAAAGCTCAGCGGTAATATCCAGGTCGTCGGCGCGTGCCAGGTCGATCTCCACCTTCTCGACCCGCCCGGCGTGCCGGAGGGTCTCCAGGGTCTGGTTCAGGAAGCGGGCCGGAAGCGGAGTAAAGAAATCCACCCACCGTTTTCCGATCCAATCCGTCGTCGCGCCTGTGCCAAGCAGTTTTTGCGCCCGCGGGTTGGCTACCCGGATGCGCAGTTCGAGATCCGTGACGATCACAGCGTCGGGGGAGGTGTCGGTCAGGGTGCGGTAGAGGGACTCGCTCTTGCGCAGTGCTTCCTCGGCGTCCGCCCGCGCCCGGCGGATACTTCCTTCGCGGATCTCGCGTTCCACCGCCGGCAGCAGCCGGCCAAGCTGGTCCTTGCGCAGGTAATCACCCGCGCCTGCTTTCATGATCGCCACTGCCTGATCCTCGCCGATGCTGCCCGAAACGAGAATGAACGGCAAATCCAGGCCGTGCGTTTTAATTTCGTTTAAAGCCATCGGGGCGTTGAATTTCGGCATGGAGTGATCCGACAGAACCACGTCCCAGGGTTGCGCCTCGAGCGCGCGGGCCATCGCCTCGCGAGTGTCCACCCGGAGATATTGGACGGAATATTCGCCGCGCTCCAATTCCCGGGCCATGAGCAGCGCGTCATCTTCCTGATCCTCGACGATCAGGACATGCAGGGGTTTTTCCTTGGGGAGCCGGATCTTTTCCGGCGATTTTTCCGGCGTGATTTCTCGGAAGGATCGCGGCGATAGGATGACCGGGGGAACGGACCGCGAAGGCGTGCGGTGTTGACGGGCGGCGGGATGGGGGAAGGGCCGAGTCGGCCGAAGGGAGGGTTTGGCTGCTTTCGATCCGACGGATTTTTTCATGGCTTTTTGTGTTGCATGGATCGCGACAACCGTCCTGATTGTACACCCGGGAGGCCGGCGTTCGGTTTCAGTGGAAAACCGTGGAATCCGGTGAATCCAGCACGGTCAGGAGTCGCTCCTTAACGCCGGGTACCATCTCGGGGAGGTTGGACCTCTCGAAAAATTCCGTCCGGGAAATTTCATCGCCGTCCGGGCGCTGCGATCCCGAGCAGATACCGCATTCGAACCAAGTGGCGATCGGGAAAAGCACATCTCCGCCGGGGAAGACCACCCGGTACCCGCCGAATACACCGCGGATGCGGATCGGTTCCACCTGCAAGCCGGTTTCTTCTTCTGTTTCACGCATCGCGGTTCCAGCAAGGCTTTCTCCCAGTTCCAGCAATCCGCCCGGTAACGACCATAATCCGGAATCCATCCGGCGAACCAGCAGAACCCGGCCGGGCGGGTCGCGGATCAATGCGGTGGCGCCGGGCAGGATTAATGGTGCGGATCCAACCCGGTCGCGGAGTGCAGACCAGGTGGAGGATTCGGAGGAGCCGGGCTGTGGGGATGAAAATTCTGGCGGATCGAAAAACGGTTCGAGCGTGTCTCGTTTCTCCAAAGCCAGCCGGTACCAGGCAAGGGTGGGGGGAAAATCGCCCGGTGGAAAAAACGCCAATGCGGAGGATTCTCCTCCGCCGGTGTGGAGCGATCCGCCCTCGATCGAACATTCGAAATAGAAAGTGATTTGTTGGACGCGATCGCCGTTCGGGTAGAGAATATTATGGCGCGGACTGGAAAGGACCGACGTCAGGCGGAGCGGACGCACCGAGAGGCCGGTTTCTTCGCGCGCTTCGCGTATGGCGCAATCCGCTGGGCTCTCCCCCAATTCAAGAATTCCTCCGGGCAACCCCCATACGCCGAAATCCGACCGGTGCTGGAAAAGCATCCGGCCGTTTTCATCGCGCACAAGAATGGTGCTGTACGCCAAAGGAATCAATGCGCTGCCGACCGAGCCGCGCAGGCTTTCGAGATATCCCATCGCCTTCTCTTGACAACCGACTCGACGATATGCGATACTTATCGCAGAAGAGTTCGTCCCCCTTTCCGTGCTATTCTACAGAAAGGAGGAGGTGATGCCCAAGATGAGTATTTACGGTAGTCCTCGCGCTGCGGCATCCCTCCTTTTTTGCGAGTGAGATGCCGCAGCGCAGCAAAGGCCGTCCTTCGGGACGGCCTTTGACGTTTAATCGCCGAAGCAGATCCCCAACCCGCGCGCCGTAAGCATTCCGTCGCTGGAAAGATCCACGCGCTTGGGAACGGCCAGCGCCTCCTCGAGGGGAAGATCGGTGATGGTGGAATATTGAAGGGCGACCATTCGTCCGAATCCTCCCCGCATAGCCAGGCGCACCGCGGCGGCGCCGTAGCGCGTCGCCAGCCAACGGTCGAAGGGGGTCGGACCGCCTCCCCGTTGGACGTGACCGAGAACCGTGACGCGTGTTTCCGTCTGGCAGCGTTCGCCGATGATCCGGCCGACCAGCGTTCCAATTCCGCCCAACCTTGCCACCCGCACTTCGTCGCCGGCGATGGAGTAGATCGGGTCTTCGCCTTTGGGATGCGCGCCTTCCGCCACGGCGAGGATGCTGAACTTGCTTCCGCGCGAGGCGCGTTCGCACACCTTGCGGCAAACACTCTCGAACAGGAACGGAAGTTCCGGGATCAGGATCACATCCGCTCCGCCGGCCACCCCGGCATGCAACGCGAGGAATCCGGCGTCGCGTCCCATCAGTTCCACCACCATTGCGCGGTGGTGGGATTCAGCCGTGGTATGCAGCTTGTCGATCGCTTCGGTGGCGGTGTTGAGCGCGGTGTCGAATCCGAAGGTGACTTCGGTTCCGCCAACGTCGTTGTCGATCGTCTTCGGGACCCCTACCACCGGGCAGCCCTTGTATTTCAGTTCCAGCGCGATGCGCAGGGTGCCGTCGCCGCCGATGACGATCATGGCGTCCAGGTCCAGCGCAACAATGGCCGCCAGAACTTCATCCGACATGTCTACCACCTGGGTGGTGCCGTCTGGTTGGACGACTTTGCGGGCGAAGGGATTGCCGCGGCTGGCCGTCCCGAGGATGGTTCCGCCTCGGGGCAGAATCCCGCGTACATCATCCGGAGTAAGCAGGTGCACTCCGCCGGTCCGCAATAGCCCGTCGAATCCGTCTTCGATCCCGATGACCTCCGCGCCGTACTCGATGGCTGCCGTTTTCACCACGGCCCGGATGACTGCGTTCAACCCGGGGGCATCTCCGCCGCCGGTGGTAATCCCGATCCGTTTGGGTTTCATGATTGCTCCTGTTGAATGAAATGCTGATCTCCGACCCAACCTCCCATCCATTCCCCTTCTCCGTCCAGCCTTGTTTATCACGTTCGGATAAACCGAGAAGCAAGCAATCCGCCAGCGTTCTTCTTCATCAGTAAAAGGGGGCTAGGGAATTGGGTCGGATCCCATTTTCGTTCTGCCATTTTAATACACTCTTCCGCCCCGAGCCCTTTCACCGATGATTCCCGTGGGAATAGACGGGAAAATAATTTTCGGATGTAGTACACTAGCGCGGATTTGGATTCTCATTAACGCCTCAGTGAGGTCTGCATTGGACAATCACACATCCGACAAGCCGCAACCCCGAATTCCGAGGAACCTGATCGCGGTATCCCTGGGCTCGTTCTTCACGGATATTTCGTCGGAGATGATCGTCTATCTCCTGCCGCTGTTCCTGACCAACGTGCTCGGCGCGCAGACGGCGGTGGTGGGGCTGATCGAGGGCGTGGCGGAAAGCACCGCCAGCCTGACCCGATTAATCTCCGGCTGGCTCTACGACAAGCTCGGCAAACGGAAAGGACTGACCGTCTTCGGCTACTCGCTCTCGGCCGTCGCCAAGCCGCTGTTCCTGCTGGCCAATACCTGGCCGCTGGTGCTACTCCTTCGATTCTTCGACCGGCTTGGAAAGGGGATTCGGACTGCGCCGCGCGACGCGCTGGTGGCGGATTCGGTGCGCACAGATAACCGCGGCTACAGCTTCGGGTTGCACCGCGCGGCCGATACGGCGGGTGCGACCATCGGCTTGGCAATCGCCGCGGTTGTTACCTACGCCGCGGGAGCATCCGCGGTTAAGCTTACCGCCGCAACCTTCCACACCGTGGTATGGCTGAGCATCCTGCCCGGCATTCTGGGTGTGATCAGCCTGGTGATCATCGCCCGTGAAGTTACTCCGATTCAGAAACCGA
>JBEKDW010000045.1:0-12680 GCA_050014155.1 Anaerolineales bacterium | reverse complement strand
GGTGCTCCTTATTCTATCCTTTGATCACCGCCACCGGTTTCAGCCGCGCTACCTTCTTCCCGATCCCTGCGCCGCACACCGCCGCGATCACGCGGTCGACGTCCTTATAGGCGCGCGGCGCTTCTTCGGCCAGGCCGGGCAGCGAGCCGGCGCGGATGCGGACACCTTGATGCTCCAGTTCGCTCCGTAACTTATCGCCGCGGATCTCGCGCTTGGCCTGCGATCGGCTCATCACGCGTCCGGCGCCGTGGCAGCACGATCCGTAGGAAAGCTCCATGCTGCCTTGCGTTCCAAGCAACACCCACGAAGCCGTCCCCATCGAACCGGGTACAAGCACCGGCTGGCCGAGCGCGCGGTAAACCGGGGGCAATCCCTCGAAGCCGGGACCGAAGGCGCGCGTGGCTCCCTTGCGGTGCACGCAGACTTTCTCCTTCCGGCCCGAGATCGTATGCGTTTCGATCTTGGCCATGTTGTGGGCGATGTCATAAACCTGGGTGAGCTCCCAGCGGATGCCCTTCGCGCCCAGCACATCTTCGAAACTGCGTCGGGCGTGAAAGGCGAGCAGTTGCCGGTTGGCGAAGGCAAAGTTCGCGGCGGCTTTCATCGCGCCCATGTACGCCTTCCCCTCGGGGGATTCGACCGGCGCGCAAACCAGCTCGCGGTCCGGAAGCTTTATCCCGTAGCGTTTTACGGCGGATTGAAAGCTTTGCACATAATCGGTGCAGATCTGGTGGCCAAAGCCGCGCGAGCCGCAGTGGATTTGCAGCGCGAGATTCCCTTCCCGCAGACCCATTGCGGCGGCCGCACCCGCGTCGAACACCTGATCGACCACGTCGATCTCCAGAAAGTGATTTCCTGCGCCGAGCGTTCCGAGCTGGCCCCGGCCGCGTTCCTTGGCGCGGGGCGACACCTGCTGCGGGTCGGCGCCTTCCAGGCATCCCTCTTCTTCCGTGCGCTCCACGTCGCTCCTGGTGGCGTACCCCTTGCGCAACGCCCAGCGCGACCCCTCGCGGCATACGCGGTCCAGTTCCTCCGTCGTCAGCGGGACGCTGCCCTTCTCGCCGACACCGCTGGGACAGTTGCGGTAAAGCACGGTTGCAAGATCCGAGATGAGGGATTCCACTTCCTCCCAAACCAGGGAGGTGGAAAGCAGCCGCACGCCGCAGTTGATGTCGTATCCGACGGCGCCGGGAGAAATCATTCCGCCGTCCATTTTTGCCGCCATCACGCCGCCGATCGGCATGCCGTAGCCCTGGTGCACGTCCGGCATCACCACCACCCTGCCCGCCAGCCCCGGCAGGCTGGCGACGTTCATCGCCTGCTCCACCGACAGGTCGCCGAGCGCGTCTTCCAGGAGTTCGTCGTCGGCGACGAACCAAACCGCCGTTTGCATATCCTCCCGGTGGGAAGCAGGCAGCTCCCAGAGGAATTCCTTCACCTTTTGAAAATCGTGTTTTACAGTCATCGGCTATTCCCACTAAACATCCAGCACCACCGTCGCCTGCCAGACACCGTCCGTCTGGGTAATCTTTATTCCGCTGTAGGTGGCAGCCTTCACATACTTGCCGACCGAACGTACTTCTGCAGGATGGCCGGACGCGATCAGCCCGGTATCCGTCAATTGATCTATTTGGATCCCATGCAAAGCCAGACGTTCGCGGTCGAGAAGGAACACCAACTCATTGAGCCATTGAATGAACAAGCTTTCCCGATCGTCCGCAGAGAGAAGTATCTTCCGGATTTTTTCCGATGCCGGCTCTATTTGCACTCCACTCATACGATAGAGTGCCTCCGCCGCCTCTGTAAAAAGCGCCTCGCTTGAGAGCGCGCTGACGCGGAAGGCCCAATCGGCGGTATTGTCGATCTCTTCAAAAGGAGGCATTTCATTATCCTTGTGGAAGATCTACCAGTGATATTGTACCTTCCTCCCCTGTGCTCGTCCTCCCCCATTGGCTTCCTATAGTAGATGAATCGATCCGATCTGACCCCCTCCTCTATCCTCCCCCATTGGCTTTGCCAATGAGGGAGGATGCACGAGATGTTATCCCCTCCATTTATATTCTTCCATCGGTTGGGGATAAAAAAAAAACAGGCTGCCTCGTTGGATGGCAGCCTGAGGAAAGAACCGGGGGTAATGAACAGATAGTTTTATGGAATCGCATGTACCCGAGGGAACGATACCGCCCAGGTGATGGAAGCGCTCTTGACATTAGTGTGTCCCGCCGAATCCGATATCAAGAACCAAGCCAGCCATATGCCCTCATAATCGCATCCAAAATAGGCATTGCCTGTAATAGCCGCATTCAGCACGAATGTGTCGTCTGGTTGCACGGGTGGAGTGAACGTCAAATCCCCGTTGTTCCCAACGGTCTTATCCGGAGAAATTATATGGACCACTACCGTGTAAGGTCTCACCCCGCCGCTGATCCTCCCGCTCACAGTCTGGGCATTGAGGCCGAAATCCGGCGCATTTAACAGCATGGCCGAATACTGGACGAAGGTGGCTCCCGCGAGCGGCATCGGCGTATGGGTAATGGTAAAGGTCGGAGTAAGTGTACGCGTCAAGGTTGGGGTAAATGTGGGAGTGAGGGTCATCGTCGCCGTTGGCGTGAAGGTCGGTGTGGAAGGCGCATTATCCTGCACCCAGATTTGGTATGCGTGGCAATCGTTGATGGTATTCCCGGCCGTCGGTCCCCATTGCAGCTCTTGGACATAATACGTTCCCGCGGCTGGAGCAGTCCAGGAAATGATGCTTTCCCGGTAATAGTAATATCCCATATACCAGGTTGCGTAGTTTACATCGTCGTTGAACCCCAGTTGGGTCACGCCATCGGACGCATACAGATACAGCAATGTGTCGTTGGCAGCGTTGCCGTACATATCGATATCGTTGAGCAGCTGGGTGCGAATGTCGTAGGAATGCCCGGCAACAGCGACGAATTTAAACCAATCCACATCTGGGGTGGGCAGGTTTGCCGGCATATTCAAGTGATTCTGCCTTGTACCGTCGGTTGGAAGAAGATTGGCGCGGGAAATCAAATCATCCGATTCATAATAATCGGTGTAGGGGAGGCACATCGTAGGCGTGGCGACGAACGCCTTCAGGTTCATCGCCGACATGGAGTTAATGTAATTTTTATTTTGCGCGGTATGCCCGGAATCGGTATTGCCGGCTGTGCCGTCCAAGGCAATGTATGCTTCGTAGACACCATTGGAATTCGTGGTTGGACCGGACCAGCCTGGGGCCCATGTTCTCATCGGTTCGGCATTGCCGTTGGCCCGGGTCAGGTTGATGATTTCCACCGCCTGATCGCCGCTTGCGATTGTCAAAGGCGTGGTAAAGGGACCAACCGATGCGGATTCGGTTGTTCCGCTATTGAAATTCTGCATACTCGTGTACGGGATACCGAGTTGATTCACGCCCGCGTAAACGGTGGCATAAACAAAGTTGTAATTCGAAGTCCCGCCCGTAATTGTGACCACCAGGTTATGCGCCGCGCCGTTCATCACCGCGGGCGTATCCTTAAGGTAAAACAGGTATGTATGCGCCTGAGAGAGCACGCCGGCGTCTCCCACCGCCAGGGTAAGCGCAGTATCCCCGTAGGTCACCGATACCGTTTGAGCAACAACCGAACCCTGGGAAGATGATATCGCCACGACCAGCAAGCGCTCGGATCCGACCGCGATTATAGGACCTGGTGAAATCGTTCCGGGATAAGCGGCTCCGGAGTATAGATTAGCCCAACCTTGTAGCGGAGTTACTGCCGCGCTGGCCGGTCCGGCGGGTAGCGCCACCAGGAGAAGCAGGACGAAGGCCAGCGCCGCAACAATCCGGATGGAGGTCGATCGGAGTTTCATCGCATGCTCCGGTTCATGATGGGCAGACCACAGGCTCGGAAACTTCGGCGGCCGCGAAAACATGAACTTCCACCGTATCCCGCCCGACGATCGACATCATAAAGGTGTGGACGTGGAAGCTGATATACACGCCCACCGCCGGATGGGATGCCGACCAATCTCCGCGGTTTACTCCCAGCCGCACCGGAACCGTCGGATAATTAACAACCGTCCCGCCTCCGATGTCCGGCAAGACCTGGATGTCATAATCATAATCGCCGGGGGAGACGAACCCCCGCAGGCCCATCTCGTGAGTCAGCATAACTGTTGCCGCGTCCTTTGCCTCGGACGCGTTTAATTGTACGGGAATCGAATCCATGCAACCGTCCAGCCTGGGGGTGGGTGTATCCGCCAGCGGGTCGACCGTCGGCTGGAAGAACTTCCAGCGTGTCGAGGTATAGGTTGCTCCGGCTATCGCCGCATCCTGCGCCACCCGATAACCCCAGTTCCTGGCTTCCTCCAGATGAAATACGTCGATCAATGCGGTTGCCGTGAAGATAAATAACAGGATGATGACAACCGCCAGAACGAGAACCTGGCCGCGGTAAACGTTCCGCGTTCGGAGCGCGCGTCGTAGTAACGACCGTGGATCACCTGATCGTGTGTTCATGGCTGGTCGATTTTTTGGATAACCCCGCAATGCTTTACTGTAATAATAATCGGCGGAAGATTCGGAAGTAGGGGAACCATCGGGGAATATCCCACCGACCCAATCACACAAAATAGTGCGCCATAAGGCAGAGTAGTGAGGTCGCCGATCGGTTGGTTATTGAAACCAACCGCCTCCAAGTGGACTGTCGGGTCCAATCCGACGCTGCCGAAAACATTCTGGTCGACGGTTTCCTGGACGATGGTTGCTGACCAACCCCACTGATTGGGATCGATCGAGATCGCCTGCACCATCACGCTCACGCCGCTGTCCAGCGCCGACCGGACTGCCACCCCGCGTGAAAGCTCGATCCCTCCGAAAATTAGGGGGATGAGGATGAGTAGAACGATTAATATTTCCAGCGTCGCCTGACCTCGCTGGAAATGATTTCGGAAATTGGTTGGTTTTCGTAAAATTCGTGAAAAGAATCCGGGACGGATGCGATGCGTCAGATTTCCCGGACTGTCTGCATTGCCTTGTGGTATCTTTTGTTCCTTAGGAACCGATATCGACATAGACATTTCTCAACTTGTTTGAAATCGTAAAGGATAACCCCAGCAACGCCCCGCCGATCAGCGCGATAAGCAGGACGACCAGCACCACGTATTCCACCAGACTTGCTCCTCGAACTTCCCGCAACATGAAGCTGCTCCTTCACTTACCGTCCGGCTCCATCATTTAATGGAGGAATTCAATTCGGTGAATTTATGTCCGATGGTTTGAAAGAGGGCAAAGACCGACGTGCCGATGATGGCAATGGCGATGACGATTACGACGATCCATTCCGTCAATTCGGCCCCTCTTCGGTCTGCAAGCATACGCTTCTCTTCCTTTCTCAGAATCCTTTATCGGATGGATGGTTTCCCGGTTCAGGATACCACCCATCCGATGCGAGGATCCGAGTCTTTCCGCCGTCTGCCTGCATATCCCGCGGACGAATCGGAAACACAAGGGTCGAAATGATGAAGCTTACGGTTAGTGCACGGGAACGACCAAGCCGTTGATCCAGGTTCCCGCCGCGCCCGCCCTACCGGAAGTGATCGTAACGATACCCATCGCGGCCGCGCCCAGCACTGCGACGACAACCACGACCACGACGATCCATTCCACCAAGCTGGCACCTTGCATTTTCTTGAACATAGTCTAATCTCCTTTCTATCATCGGATTTTTCCCCGGAGGCATTATGCTTGCTCCCGCCAAAAATCTTTGCGCTCCGGGCCCCCATTACGTTCCATATTAACCGTCATTGTTTCTTTCGGGCATAAAAACATCATAAGTTATCCCCTGGAAGCTCGTTTAATAGCCTTAAAAACTCCCAAAAAAGGTCACCCCTTCCAGGCTGGCAATCGTCCGCGCCACGACCGGAAACACCAAAATGGCAAGCGCCGGGCCGAGGAGGAGGGGGGCAACGATGACGACTAAACGGGTGGGAATACGCTGCAGTTCTTCGCGTACATCGGTGTCCATCTCCTCCGTCACCCGCTGGATCGACTGGGTCACCGCTTCGTCAAGGTTCAGCATGCCTTCCTGGGCGGCTTCCGCGCGGCCGGCGATATCGGTAAGCCAGCGGCTGCGGGTATCATCGGCCAGACGCCGCAGCACCTGCGCCCCGCTCTCCTGGCTCGCCAGCCTTCCCCGTAACAACCGGCCCAGGTTGGGCGGGCCGTATTGCGCCACCGCCTGGAGCGCCGGCCGCAGGGTCCCTCCGGAGGAAAGCTGTAGGCGAAGCTCGACGAGAAATTGCCGGATTTCATTAGCGGCCTCGCGTCTTTTCTGCCGGAGGATCCAGCTCCGGACCAGAACCGGGAAGAGCAAGACTAAAAGCGAAAGAAACTGAAAAGATGTGCCTTCTAGTGCAAACCAAAGCAGGACCAAAACCGGTATGGTGATTAAGTAGGCCGTCACCCATGGAAACTCCGTGCCCATCCAGAAGCTGGGTTTGCGGGCAAGGTCGGCGCGCGCGGCCATCGCCGATGCCCGGCTCAGGATCCCACGCGGTTTGCCCACCCAGAACAGCAATTCGCGGATGAAACCGAACAGGCTGAATAGAACGAGCGCCGCTCCCACCCCCGTAAAAATAAAAATCAGCCAGGAGACAACCCGGACGCTCATCAGGATTCCTCCAGGAACCGCACTTCATTCTCTCCGATCACCGTCCCGACAACTCCTGTTAAAACCAGCGCCAGATAGATCACCCGATTGCTGACCGACCCCGTGTAATAATCTCGCCATGCAGGAAGCAATGCCGCGGCAACCAGGCTGATGATCAACACCACTTGCAGGATGGTAATCGTCGCGGATTCCAACGTCAAATCCCTGCGCACCCTCTGCGAAAGTTCGCGCCGGGATTCGGTATCCTTGCGCAACTGCCCGAGCAAGTCGAGAAAGACCTCAGGCGAAGCGAACCCTGCGCGCATCAGCACACCCGCAAACCGCCGCGCCACAGGGTGAGGAATCGCCAGGAGGTCGCGGTAAGGATTGCTGCCGTCCTGCAGCTTCAGGCGGGTGGCGGTATTGGAGGCCGCGTCGTGGAGGACTCCCTTCGGGAGCTGATCCGCCGCTTCCGAGAGCGATGTAGCGACCGAATTCCGGAGCGGGTAGCGGGAGACGAATTGCAATATCAACATTTCCAGTTCATCGGTAATCTGATTGTAATACCTCCTGCTCAAGCGAGTGAAGAGAGCGGCGGAAATCACCGCACCCACCAGGATCATGATCGGGGAAAGCAACCAATCCTGAATCCAAATTGCGAGGACGACGGCCACTAGAATGGGGAATGGGTACCGCAGAAGGGGTAAGAGAATCGTCGAGGTAAGGGTCCCCCGCACCCCCGTTTGCATAATCCGGGGAGATCGCGATTCCTGCGCCATCTCCCGCAGGCGAATGGCGCTGGGGCTGAAGGTCCGCAGGAACCATCCCCACAAACCGAAGATCAGATCCTCGGTCGCCAGTATCAGGCCGTGTCCGAACAGAAAAAAACCGGTTCCAAACGCCGCCACGGCGATTGCCAGCAGCAGGTAGGGGTTGAATCTCACTTCCCGCCTCCCGATCCGCCGCCAATATCCTTCCACGCTTTGGTATAGAGGTTGATGTTGAATCCTTCAACCCCTTGATACAACGTATCCAGAACGTAATTTCCTTTTTCGTCCAGGTCGGCCACCCGCGTGATTTCCGCAACAAATCGGTCGACGGCGCGCGGATCCGTTGTGTTAACCGCTTGCGACATCAGCACCACCATGTCGATCCCGCCAACCACCATTTCCCGGACGGCGCGAATATCCAATCCCGCCTGGGCAGATAGCGCCAAATCTTCCAACCGTCGCAGCGCGGATTCCACCGAACCGCCGTGCAGCGTGGTGAAGGCCCGGCGCCCGAGATTGGCCGCGCGGAGGAATTGGAGCGCCTCGCCGGGGGAAACCACCTCGCCCAGAATGATCGCCCGCGGATTGGTGCGCGTGTAGACGATGTTCAGCACTTCGTCCATCGTGATCCGCCGGGTATCCCCGGGCAGGATCTCCGCTGGAGCGATCGCGCGCAAGGTGAACGCCTCGGGTTTGATCTGAATTTCGCGGAAGGTCTCTAGGACGGCGATGGGGTCTCCCACCGGGAAGAAATCGCTAAGAGCGTTAAAAATAGTGGTCTTGCCGGAACTGAACGGACCGGCGAAGACGACGCTCCCGGCCAATGTAGCCATCACCCAGGCGAGATAACGCGCCGCGGGAGATGTTTGTGATTCCACTTTGTGGCGCAGGTCCGGATCGCGAATATCATCCAGTGAACCGCTGACCAACGGGGAATGCTTGCGAAAGGTTCCCACCCGGTCCAGGTCCGCCAAGCTGCGCACATTGCGCCCGAAGCAACGGATGTTGATCGCCGGTTGGTCGCTGAGCGGCGGGAGGAGCGCGGTAAAGCGTTCTCCGCCGGGCAAATCCACCAGCAGGGTGAGGTTGAGTGGGCTGAGCGGTTTTCCGGTGGCGTCGGCTACCCGTCGAATCATCTGCTCGAAATATGAAGCCGGCGCGAGTTCCCCGAAATGCTCCAGCCTTCCATTCCGTTCTACGGCCACCCGGTCGCCACGGACGTAGATCTCCTCCACGCCCGAGAGCCGCAGGAAGGGTTGGAGGATTCCCACGCCGCTCAGCGCGTCGCACAGGCGGATCGAGGTTTCGCTCAGATCGGCCTGCGAAACGAGAGGGATCAGAATTCCTCGCACTGCGTCGAAGAATTTCTGCCGGGCTTCCGGAGACTCATCCCGCCAGTCGGGCGGCCGTATCTTCCGCTCCGCCAGGTTGTCTTGAACGGTCGGAAGCACTTTGCGGTCGATTTCCCGCAATCCGTAGTTTTCGTCCTTAGCCATCGCTTCGCCTGAAATATCGATCCCGAATTAAGGTTTTACGGGCGCCAGAGTGACCCACATCATGGCGGACCCTTTGATCTCCGCCATCAGGTTCAAAATAGGATCCAACTGTTCATTGGTGACCGCCAGGACCAGTACGTGAGCCTGCACCAGGTGGCCAGTGGAGTTCATCCCTGCCTGAGAGCCGTCATCGCCGAGCACCTGCACTACCAGGACGTTTTCGGCAATCAGGGTGACGGGTTCGGAGATAGGTGTGGTAGAACCGATCGGGATGACCTGAGCTCCTGGTGGAATAATCCGGTAGATATTGACCTTTTCTCCAGCATGCACCAGTCCACCGATCGCCGAAGGTGGCGTAATGGGAATCGATAATACTTCCAAAGACGGATCGGCTAGACGGGATTCCTCGCTGGAGTTCACCAGGACGAGCGGAATCGGCAGGCCGGCCGGAATGACGGAGTTGGCAGTGCGTCCGGAAAGCTGGCTGAGGGTCGTGGCATATCCGCCAGCAAGCGCCTTGGGGAAGTCCTTCATCACAAACATCTTATCGTCCAGAACCGTGTAGGGAGCAATTTCCGAGATCGGAACCGGCAGGGACTGATACTCCACCCCGGTCCGATAGCTTTGCTGGAAAATATACGCAAGGACGAACGCCCCCCCCAAGAGAATAATTCCAACGATGGCTTCAAAGATTCTGCGCGCCATATCCTATCCTTTCTTCCCAAACGGCCGCCATATTCCCCCGGCCTTTTCGGGGGATTTGGTCTCCTGTTTTTCAACGGGCAACCTCTTCTTCGCGGCTTTCGGATTGGCTCCTCTGGTCCATCCCGGGTATAACAGATTTAGGATCGGATCGGCCATGCGAGGATCCAGCTGGGTGGCCATGCGTTCATTATAGGGGATGCTGGCGTCTACCATTCCCGACATCCCAACCCGCTCGCCCAGCGTCCGCACCATATTCATAATCAGATGCACATGCAGATCCGGCCGCACGGCGCGTACCGGCTGGAGTTCCTTGAGCAAAGTTTCGGCCTGGAAGAGCGAATCTTCGCGCGGAGTGCTGACGATGAGGATGGTCGTGGCCAGGTCCAGCAGCCGCGGCCAGAAGGGATGATTGGGAGAGGCGTCGACCACGACCAGGGTATATCCCTTCTTCAACCCGGCCAGGAAATCCGGCATGCGCGCGTCTTCAGAGAGCACCTGCGATGCCCGGTAGTCGATCGGGTGCAATTTGATCCCTGCCCACTCTGAAGCCTTGCCTTCCCCGGTAATCACGTCATAGAGCGAATGCAATTGCGGGCCGAGACGGGATACCAGGTATGATCCGCCTTCATCGGCTTCGAGAATCGCGGTGGGCAGATTCCGCTCGCGGAAGCGTTTGGCGATCGCCAGGGAGATCGCGGATTTGCCCACACCTCCCGCCCAGCCGGTTACCAATACAAACCGCGCCGGAAGGTACTCGACCTTTTTACGGTTGGCCAGTCTCGCCGTGGCGATCCATTCTTCGGGCTCGGCCAACATCCCTTCGGGTTTGGCGACGGGAATATTTGTCGATTCCAAGGTATGTTGCATCAGCGAGGTATCGACATCCCAGAGCGGGATTACGTCGCCCAAGATCACCAGGTCGGCGTCCGGCAGACCACGGATCACCCCGCGCGTGGTAAAGGTCTCACGAAGAATAACTTCCGGCCGCGCCGCCAGTACCTCGACCAATTTGGGATCCGGTTCGCGCGATGCCAGGAGCACGATCAGCTTATCTCTTTGGTCCGGTTTCCGTCGGAAGATGTTCAACATAAATCTATCTCCATGCCTTCGCCGTCAGGATCGCAGGAGCGGCCCGGAGAGCAGGGACCACACCGCAAAGAATACCGTTCCAAGACAGATCCCCCCGATGGTCGGCTTTCCCTCCCCCACGAGCTCGGTTTCCGTAGGCAGTTGCCGGAGTAGGGCCCGCCACGCCATCCGCTTCCAACGCTCCAGAAGCTTCCCGCGGTAGATCACCACCATGCTGACCACCGCCCAGACAAAAATGCCAGCCAGCAGACCCCAGAACATTTCCGCCCGCGGTATGACCATCAATGCGGAATAGGCCGCGAGCGCATCCGCCCCGCCGGCGATGTTTAATTCCCATAACGCCCAATACAGCACGAATCCGGCAGCTAACACAATGTTGCGCGACGCTACGGCTGCCGCCAGTAGCAGCAGCGTGCCCACCACCCGGACCAGGATATGGTCGGATAGATGCAGGAGCACAGCAGCCGCCATCGCTACGGCGATATACCACTTTCCAAACGCGATCTGGAATAGTATCCCCAAGACCACCGGAGGCAGGACCAGCCACAACGGGAGTACCACAGACCGGAACTGATCCCAAAGGGTTTCCAGACCGAACCAGATTAAAAGGAGTATTACACCCCCAATCTCCGCTTGCGTCGCGCTCAAAAAAGCCTCCCATTCCGCAAAAAGGTCGGCCGAAAAGGATTTCCATCTTCCCGGCGCTCTCCCATTTCATCATTCTAATGTAGGACCCCTCGGAAAGAATAAATAAGACATAAATACTATTATTTTTATATCTTGTTAATGCAAAAAGCAAGCCAGCCTCGGGTTTGAGTTTTCTAACCCAGGCCCATGTCAATAAGAACGGGGAACCAGCCCTGGGCGGTGAAATGCAGGCCCTGTACACGCCGAGCGGCTACATTTAAATTGACGTAATCCCGGATGGGCAGGATCAGATATTGCGAGGCGATCTCAGTCTGGGCCTGGCGATAGAGCGCAAGCCGGTCCGTATCGTTCCCGGAGCGGGCGGCGTCGAGTAGAAGTGAATTCAACCGCGCATCATCGATCCCGGTCCAATTGTTTGCGGCCCCGGTTTGGAAATACGAACTGAGCAGATATGGATCGGTGCCAGCCTGGTTCATCGAGATCAGGTTGTAAGCTCCACCGGCTTGCGCTTCGACCAGCGCCAAAAACGACGGTACCTGAATTAATTCCACCGCCGCGCCGATTTGCTTCCATTGCAACTCGAGCAGGTCGGCCACCTGCGGTGTCAGTCCCCAAGGGGGATAGATCACCTTCAGACGCAGAGATTGGCCGTTCTTTTCGCGCACGCCGTCCCCGTTGGAATCCACCCATCCCGCCTGCCGCAGCAAAGCGTCCGCCGTTTCCCGGTTGAAAATGGAGGCCGGAACGACCGCCAATGCACTCCAGGTAGAGGCGGTTAAGGGGCCGGTGGCCACGGGAGAAAAGGATCCAAATACCGTTTGAACCAACCCCTCCCGGTCGGTGGCCGCCAGGAGAGCCTGCCGGACAAGGACGTCGTCGGTCGGAGCCTGCCGTGTATTAAAGAAGAATTGCAGCGGCTGGCCCGGAATGTTCACCGGATATACCGAAAACCGCCCATCTTTTTTCAAGCTATCGGCGTCCATCGGCAGCACTTCGCCCATCACGTCGGCCTCGCCGGAAAGCAGCGCCGGTGCGCGCGTAGCCGGATCCTCATAGAAGCGGAATATTATCCGTTGCACCTGTGCGGTTTTATTTCGATATATGGAAGGCCCCCAGGCGTAATCCGGGTTTCGTTCCAGCGTAAGATGGTCTCCCGGGACGTACTCGACGAACCGGAAAGGACCGGTCCCCACCTGGTGGAAGGAATAATCCTTCGCCCATTTTTTCAGGGCGGTGGGCGAAGCCATCCCCAGATAAACCTGGGAGAGCGAATCCAGGAGCGGCGCGAACGGCTCGGCCAATTGCAGCCGCACAGTATAGTCGTCGACCACCGT
>JBEKDW010000044.1:0-12739 GCA_050014155.1 Anaerolineales bacterium | reverse complement strand
TCCACGGCAGGCGCGGCGTGAGGTAGCCGAAGTATGCCAGCACGCAGAAAACTCCCGCGCGCACAGCGAACACTTCCTGGATGGTGAGAGTCGCCAGGAGCGGCGTGGCGTACTTGTCGATGAGCAGGTTGATGAACAGCGCCAGCACCAGGGAACAAGCCACCAGCAGTTCCTTGGCCCATCCGCGCAGGGAACCGATCACGGCAAAGAGCACCACCATGCACAAGAAAACCAGCGACATGGTCATGTCGATTTACTTCGGACCTTCCTTGGCGGCTTCCACAACTTCCCTCGCCAACTTGAGCGCGGAGTTCTTCTGGCAGATTTTCTCCAGCACGTCGCGCATTTCCTTCCGCCGGGGCGGATTCTGCATCAGCGCGAGAACTTCCGCCGCCATGCTCTCCGAGAGAGTCTCATCCGACAGCACCACTGCGGCCCCCTGGGATTCAAGGAATTCGGCGTTGGTTTTCTGGTACCGCCAGGCGTGCGGGTAAGGCACCAGAATGGACGGCAGACGGAAATGCGGATACTCGCCAAGCACCGACGCGCCCGCGCGCGACACGGCCAAATCCGACGCCGCCAGTGCCCCGCCCATCTCCTCGTGCAGGTAGGGATAGGCGTGGTAGCGGGCTTTGTGCCACTTCGGAAGCTCATGCATTACCTTGTCCACTTCCGGCCAATCGAGGGTTCCCGTTATGTGTATCACGTGCATCACCTCCAGCAGCCCCGGCAGCGCCCGGAAGAGCGCCCGGTTTATCGAGCGCGCTCCCCGGCTCCCGCCGAAGGTCAGCAATACCGGCTCAGAGGCCGGAATTCCGAAAGCCGCCCGCCCCTTGGCACGCGTCGCAGAAAGCACTTCCTCCCGCAATGGATAGCCGGTGACTACCACCGGTGCGTCTTTCGGGTAATAGGTCGCGGACCGATCCGCGGTGACCGCGATCCTCCGAGCAAAACGGGCGGCGAATTTTGCCGCCAGCGCCGGTTCGATATCCGGCACGTACACAATCACAGGAAGCTTCCGCAAGCGGGCGGCGATCACGGCAGGAAACGTCAGATACCCACCCGTCACCAAAACCACGTCCGCTCCGAACCGACCGATTTCCCGCCATGCCTCCACCGTTCCCAAGAGCAACCGTACGGCGTTTCCCGGCGCCGCTCTCCATCCCACCCCATGCACCCCGGCGGCGGGAATTGTCTTGAACGGAATGCCGGCCCGGGGAACCAGTTGCTCTTCCATGCCTCCCCGGCCGCCGAGCCAGAGCAGCCCGGCGTCAGGATCCAGTCGCCGGATCGCCTGTGCCGTGGCGAGAGCGGGGTAAATTCCTCCCCCCGTTCCCCCAGCGCAAAGCAGCACTTTCACCGACCGCCTCCGATCCGTCGTTTTCCTTTTTCCCGCGCGAGATATTCAAAAGCAACCCCATGGCGCCGAGCGTCAGCACGAGATTGGATCCCCCGTAGCTGAAGAACGGAAGCGCGTTCCCGGCGAACGGCAACACCTGCAAAATCGTGAGGATGTTAATGATCGCTTCCAACGACACCCAGGTGGTCATGCCAGCCGCCAGGAGCAACCCCAATTCGTCGGGAGCCTTCATGGCAACCCGGTACCCACGCCAGGCGAGCAGGACGAACAATGACACCACCACCATCGCGCCGATGAACCCCATCTCCTCGGCGATGACGGCGAACACGCTGTCGGTATGCGCTGCAGGCAGGGAAAAATATTTGAACCGGCTGGCTCCGGCTCCCACGCCGAATAGCCCGCCGGACGACATCGCCGAGAGCGCCTCGCGGATCTGCAGGTTGGCCTCGCGGATGTTGCGCCAGCCGGCGAGATATTCCGTAATCCGCTGCGGCCGGACGACGACCGCGAGCAGGATGCCGCCGACCACGATCACCAGGGATGCGATCACCACGTTTTGCATTTTCCCCCCGCCGAAATAGAACATGGCAAAACCCAGCAGCGTCACCGTGACCGCGGCGCTGTAATCCGGTTCGATGATGATCAAACCGGTAAACAGCGCGATCAGCGCCGCATAGGGGATCAATCCAAGTTTAAAGTCGTGCAGAACTTCGGCTTTGGAAACCAGCCAGACCGACAGATAGATCACCGTGACGAATTTGGCCAGTTCCGATGGCTGGACCGAATATCCAAACAAGCCGACGCGGGAGGGATTGTCGCCCTTGCGCAGGAGCACTGCCACCAGAACAACCAGGGTGATGACCGCCAGGACAACCACCAGCCCTTTGGCGCGCAGGTAAAGGTGGTAATCGATCCGATACATCACCGCCATGAAGACGATCCCCACAACCGCCCATACCAATTGGCGCAGGAAGATATCCCAGACCGAATTGGAATAGGAGAAGGAAACTCCCCAACTGGTGGAGGCCACCGTGATCAACCCGGCCGCCAGGAGGGTCACCACGATAAGCAACAAAATGACATCGAATCCGAGGTCGGCGCCGGTCATGCGTTCGCGCGACATCGATTTCATGATTCCCCGTCCTCCAGCAATTCCACCAACTGCCGGAATCGCTCGCCCCGCTCCTCGAAATCGCGGAACGCGTCGAAACTCGTCCCGCCGGGTGAAAGCAAGACCACATCGCCATCTTCAACGGCGGCCGATGCTTCCCGGACCGCTTCCTCGAGCGTGCGGACCATCGCGACGGTGTACGGTCGCCCGCCTGGAGGCACTTCTCCCAACGCCCGGCGGATCAAATCCGCCGCCTCGCCGAACAGCACCAGGTGATCCACGTGTTGGCGAACCAGGGCGGCCCAATCTTCCCAGGGAAGTTTTTTATCCCGGCCTCCGCCAAGCAGAACGATCGGTTCCCGGAAGGAGCGGATGGCGGCGATGGCCCGCTCCGGAGTGGTCGCGATCGAATCGTCGTACCAATCGGCTCCGCGCCGGCGGGCGACAAATTCGAGCCGGTGCGCGACGCCGCGGAAGCTTGCGATCGCGCTGGCCATCGTTTGCACTGGGAAACCGGCGGCGGTTCCGATGGCGCAGGCGGCTAAGGTGTTAAGCAGGTTATGCGATCCGCGCAGAAGAACCGCGTTTGCCATGACCACCGGTTCGGCCTTCCCATCGCACTCCGCCATGATCCAGCCGCTTTGGAGATAAGCACCATCCCCCGGCCAAGCCTTGGGACTCATGCTGAAAAAGACGCAACGGCCGCGGACTTTGGATTGGAGCATCCGGGTTTCCGGAGAATCCCATCCGAGCACCGCCGCGTCCTCTGCGGTTTGAAATTCCAGAATTCGCAGCTTGGCTTGCCGGTAGGCTTCCATGGTGTGGTGCCGATCCAGGTGGTTGGGCGTGATGTTGAGGATCGCCGCCACCTGCGGACTGCACTCGACCAATTCCAATTGGAACGAGGAAAGCTCGAGCACGGCCAAGTCGCCTTTGCGCATCTTTTCCATATCGCCCAGAAGCGGGTTTCCGATGTTGCCGCCAACCCACGCCCGCCCGCCCTGCGCCTGTTCGACGGCGGCTTTAGCCATCATTCCCACAAGGGTCGTGGTGGTTGTTTTCCCCGAGGATCCGGTAATACCGATCACTTTGGCCGGCGTCTCCTCCATGAAAAGCTGGGTGTCGTTGGTAACCGGAATGTTCCTGCGCCTGGCTTCGGCGACGATTGGCAGATCGGAAGGCACGCCGCCGGATAGGCACAGCAGGTCGGCCCCCTCCAGTATCCCGAGAGGGTGCCCGCCCAGCCGGTAATCGATCTGCATGCCGCCAAGTTCCCGAATTTCCACCTGCAATGCCTCCGCCGGTTTGATGTCGGATACGGTTACCCGGGCGCCCTTGCCGGCCAAGTACCGAACCAGAGCCACCCCTTGCCGGGCCAAACCGAGCACCGCGACCTTCTTGCCAGCCAACTCCCGCATCATCGCGTCTCTACGCAACCGCCAACGCGATGCCGATCATGGCGGCCAGCAGCGCGATCAGCCAGAACCGTTGCACCACCTGGGTCTCGCTCCATCCCAGCAATTCGAAATGATGGTGCAGCGGTGCCATTTTGAACAAACGCTTACCCTTGGTCCATTTGAAATACACCACCTGAAGGATCACGCTGGCGGTCTCCGCAACCGGGATGATGGCGATCAGCGGAAGGAGCACCCATTGCGCGGTCATCAGCGCCACTACGCCGAGCAATGCGCCCATCGCCAGCGATCCGGTGTCGCCCATGAACAACTCCGCGGGATGCGCGTTGTACCAAAGAAACGCGAAGAGGACGCCGACCAGCGTGAAGCAGAATTGCATCAGGTAGGTTTGCCTCTGGAGGGCGGCGATCATGCCGTAGGCGACGAACGCCGTCGCGGCGATGATCCCCGCCAGACCGTCGAGCCCGTCGGTGATGTTGATGGCGTTGGTGGAGCAGACGATGATGAACGCGGCGATCGGGACGTACCAAACCCCCAGGTCGAACGCGACCTTCACGCCCGGGAGAAACATATTGGGAACACGAAGCACGTATCGCAAACCCACCGCTACCACAACGGCCACAAGTATTTGAAGGGGAAATTTCACCCGCGCCCGCATCGGGCGGCCCCTCATTCCCAGGATGTCGTCGACCGCCCCGAGGAGGGCAAACGCCATCATCACCGCCAAGGGCAGGAGCACCGACCGGCCGAGCACCGTGCGGCCCAGGATCGGGACGGTGTTGAGAAGCAGCGTCATGACCAGAACGGGGATGACAATCAGCAATCCGCCCATGGTCGGCGTTCCGAGTTTCGTCTGGTGGCTGCGTGGCCCCTCGACCCGGATTTGTTTCCCCACCCCCAGGTAGCGCAAGACTCGCAGGAAAGGTGCGCCCCAGATCACGGTCAACGCGAACGCGATGGCTCCCAGGCTGAGGGCCAACGGTACCTGGTTGTTCATTCCGGCACCTCGAGTGCCAAGACAATCTCATCCAGCTTCAAGGCGCGCGATCCCTTCATGAGAACCACGTCTCCTTCGCCAATCTTGTTGGTCAAAAACTCCAGCGCATCCGCTGCGGTTCCGAAGCATGCGATCTGAGCCGAAGACAAACCCTGGGAGTGCGCCTCTTCGGCGATCCAGCGGGCCTTTTCCCCGACCGCTACCAGTAGATCCACCACATCCACCGCCCGCGCCCCCACCATCCGGTGCCCGGTTTCTGCGAATTCCCCCAGTTCCAGCATGTCGCCGAGCACGGCCACTTTGCGGCCGTCCAGTTCGGCGAGTAAATTCAACGCGGCGATCATCGAATCCGGCGAGGCATTATAGGTGTCGTCGATCAGGAGCGAATTGCCCGGTCCGGTGACTGCGACCAGACGCAATTGGGTGGCGGGCGTGAGCAATCCATCGATGATCTCCTGCCAATTCAAACCCTCGGTCAATCCCACGGCGGAAGCGCGCATGGCCGTATGAACCGAGTGCTGGCCGAGCAAGGGGAGATGAATGTGCAGGGTTTCCCCCGCATAGTGCATATCGAAGCTCACCCCTTCCAGCCCCAATCCCTCGATCCGGTCGGACCATAAATCCGATTCCGGA
The DNA here is from genome assembly GCA_050014155.1 of Anaerolineales bacterium. GTDB lineage: Bacteria > Chloroflexota > Anaerolineae > Anaerolineales > RBG-16-64-43 > FEN-1073. The sequence goes on along the minus strand of JBEKDW010000044.1, from coordinate 7,223 downwards.
TTCAAGCCGTAGGTAAACACTTTGGCTTTGGTCCGCGACGCCAGGGAGCGAACGCGGTCATCGTCGTTATTGAGAATCGCCGTACCGTCGGCAGGCAGGGCTTCCAGCAGTTCGGCTTTTCCATTGACAATCGCCTCCAAACTTCCGGCGCGCTCGAGATGCACAGGCCCGATCATCGTCAGGACGCCCACCTGGGGCTTGGCGATCTCGCACAGGAAGGCGATATCGCCGGGTATGTAGAACCCCATTTCCAGGACGACACGCCGGTGGGCTTCGGTCACCTTAAGTAGAGTCAGCGGCAAACCGATTTCGTTGTTCAGGTTGCTCTCGTTGGCCAGGGTCGTATACCGGACGGCCAGGACATTGGCGGTCAGCTCCTTGGTTGTGGATTTGCCGACCGATCCGGTGATGCCGATCACGCGCACATTGGAGAGCCGCGCGCGCCAGACGCCGGCGATATGCTGCATCGCCTTAAGCGGATTCTTCACCCGCAGGCAGAGGTGCAATTGCGATCGCGGATCCGCCGGCGGAAGAAATTCCGGGGCGAGCGATTCCCCGCGCACATCGACGGTTGTCCATCCCGGAATTTCCTTTTCGATCAGCGCCACCGCGGCGCCCCGCCGGAACGCGTCCTCGACGAACTGGTGGCCGTCGACCTTCTCTCCGGGAAGGGCGACGAACAGGCAGCCCGGGATCGACAAGCGCGAATCGATCACCGCGTCGGTGATCACCCGGTGTGCCAGCGGCAGGGCATCATAGGTCCCTGCGCTCCGGTTGGTGATTGCCTCGAGGATAACGCCCAAGGTCAACATAGGCCTTCGAATTAATTTCCGGATTCCAGCGACGGGCGCAACGCGTCCGGCGGGATTCCTAAAATAGCGAAAATACGCGGCGCAAGCCGCCCGAATACGGGAGCGGCAGTGATGGATCCGTATTGACGGCTGCCTTGCGAGGTGGGCTCATCAATGCGGATGTAAATCAGCACTTGCGGATCGTCGACCGGCCCCCAACCGACAAACGAAGCAACCGTCTTGGTATCGACATACGGGGGAATGTCGGCCGTCCCGGTTTTCCCGGCGATGCGATATCCATCCACCAGGGCACGCGATCCTTCGAGTTCCAGGGAGGTCGACAACATGTCCGTCAGGGTGCTCGCCGTTTGAACGGAAATCGGCTGCCCGAGCGGCACAGGGACGACCGTGTGCACCCGCCCGTCGGGAAGAATGATCTGGCGCACGACATGCGGGGTCATCATGATTCCGCCGTTGGCCACCGCCGAAATGGCCACAGCCATCTGCAGCGGCGTCGCGGAGACCCCCTGTCCGAAGGCGTTGGTGGCCAGGGTGGAATCGGTCCAATCTTGATCGCCCGGACGGCGCAGGATGCCGCTGATCTCCGGGGACATGTCGATGCCCGTCAGGCGCCCGATCCGGAACTGGTCCATATACTGATAGAACTTTTCGGCTCCCAGTTGCGTGGCCACCCAGGCCAGGCAGGTGTTGATCGAATTTTGCAGGCATCCGGTCATATCCTGCAAATTGAACGACCGCCCTTCCCAGTTGTGGATCACCGCGCCGCCGATTTCGATGCGGCCCGTATCGACGAACCACGTCCCGGGTTGTACCGCTCCGGCATCCAACGCGGCCGCCATGGTCAGCACCTTGAAGGTCGAACCGGGCTCATAAGGTGCCGCGACATTCAGCGAAACCACCTGCCCCTGGGGGTCCATCGGAAGGCTGCCTTTGATGTGGAAAATATTCTGGAAGTCGTTCGGATCCTGGAGGTTCACCGCCGGATAATCCGCCATGGCGAGAATTTCGCCGGTACGCGGATTGAGGACAAGGATCGAACCGCGGGTCGCTTGGCTATCCTGGATGGCCTGCTGCAGGGCGGCCTCGGTCTCAGCCTGAACGTCCCGGTCGATGGTCAGGACGAGGTCCGCAGGAGGTTGCGCCCGGTCCAGGTTTTGCGTGATCTCCACGGGGACCACCGTCCAGGAAACATCCTCGCGGGCACCTTGAAGGATATCGTTGTAAAACCGCTCCACTCCCCAATCCCCAACCTCGCGGTAATAGCGAATAACGCCGTCCTGCTGATTTCCATTGCCCGAACCTTCCTGCCGGCTGTATCCCAGAACTTCCGAGGCGAGGCTCCCTTCGGGGTAATCGCGGAAAAACCACGCCTCAGTGCGGACATTTAATAGAAACGGGCTGCTATGGTAGACGCCGTTCGAATCCGGGGCGGCTCCCATGGCCACGTCCAATCCTAAATTCTGATTTTCCGTCAGCCAAAGAGGGATCGCCAGTTTCTGGCCCTGGGAATTCGTGTTGACTCCCGCAAGCAGCGTACAGGTGGAAAGCGGTTGGTTATATTGCGCCTGCAATTGTTTATCGACGTCTTGCAACATCGACACCGCGGACGGAATATCGATCGATGCGCCGGATGCGCGTTCGATCGCCGCCAGCACATCGCTCAGCGAGGGCTGCGATCCGGCAGCCGATCCACCGTATTTCTCCCAATATAGGTAGTACTGGCAGTTGTCAACGTACACACGGTATTGACTGGTATTTCCCACCAGAAGCTGCCCGTTGCGGTCGAGGATCCTTCCGCGCGGCGTCTCGATATGCTGGTTCAACGGATAGGGAGCCTCGTCCAATTGCTTGCGTTCTTGCGTCGGAAGTATCTGAAATCGGGAGAGCTGAAGGAAAACCAGCGCCACGGGGAACACCAAGACGATTTGCGCAAAGCGGATTCGTTTTTGCAGCGATCGGTCCATGTTATTTCGCACCCTTGGGCTGGATTAATTGGAGCAGCCATTCCAGCAGGGTCTCACGATAGGCCGGAGCCAGCGAGACTTCCGCGTTCGTATATAGGAAACTCGTCGGACTGACGGAAACCGGCTCCGCCGGAGCCTCGTTCGGAACGGAGAGATAATCCAAATCCTTCGGGCTGGCCGGAACAAATCCCAATTCCGCGGCCCGTTTTCTCATCCATTCCTCCGACTGTTTTTGGGTCAATTCCGATTCCTGGGATTCCAACAACCGCATCAGACGATCGCGCTCGCGAATCAAACTCTGAACCCGCAGCCCCGCTTCCGCCGCCTGCGCGCCCGTGAAAATAAAGAGGCCCAGCATGGCCATCAAACCGAAAATGGCGGCCAGCCCAATGGCGAGTAGGCGGGTTTGTTCCCGCCACGGAGCCTGCTTGTAGGCTCGGATTTTATTGGGCGACAATTTTCGAAGTGGATCAATTTGTGTAGTCATGACCGCCCATCCCCGGCTTTATCCGCCGGGCTCCGCGCTTTCGATCTGAAATCAGAGTCGTTCCAGCACCCGCATTTTTGCGCTGCGCGACCTCGGGTTTTCCGCGATTTCCTCCGGGCTTGGACGCACCGGTTTGGGAGTGACATCGCGGAAAGAGGCGCTCGTTTCTGGAAGCAGCGGATGGTTCGGTTCGTCCTTCGCGGGTTTCCCCGATGCTTTCCGGAACGCCCGCTTAACCAACCGGTCCTCCAGGGAATGAAAGGTTATGACAACGATCCGGCCCCCCGTTTCCAGGCTCTCCATCAAATCCGGGAGCGACGCTTCCAATTCCTCCAACTCGTGATTGACGGCGATCCGCAGCGCCTGAAACGTCCGGGTGGCCGGGTGTAAACCGGAGGTTCCCCGGTTCCGGTGACCGGCCGCCCCCGCCACCACTTCCGCCAGTTGCCCGGTGGAGCTTATCGGCCGGTTGCGGAAAATTTCGCGCGCAATCCGGCGGGCGTTTCGCTCTTCGCCGTACACAAAGAGCATCCGGGCGATCTCCTCTTCCGGCAGCGTGTTCACCAGGTCCGCCGCCGTTTCTCCGCCGGTGCGGTCGAAGCGCATATCCAGAGGACCGTCCCGCCGGAACGCGAACCCTCTTTTCGGGTCGGCGAGCTGGGAAGAGGAAATCCCAAGATCAAGCAGTATCCCCGCCACATCGCGCCAGCCGATTTCTTCCAAGATCTCACGGGCCCGGCGGTATGATGCCTGGCGCAGGATCACCCGATCGGTAAAAGAGGCCAGCCTGGATCGGGCATTTTGCAGGGCATCCGCATCCCGGTCCAACCCCAGCAGCCATGCACCCCGTTCGAGGATTCCTTGCGCATGGCCGCCTCCCCCAACTGTTCCATCCAAATATCTTTTGCCGTTTCGAGGCTGGAGCCAATCCAGAACCGATTGGTAAAGAACCGGAACGTGCGCCATCCGATCCGGATCGGACCCAGGCGCACCCATCAAGGTCCGGCGGTGAGATCCAGGGACGCGAATCGTCGGGCGTTGGCTTCCGAGTCGTTGAGCTGTGCCAGTTGGGCATTCCACTTCTCGACGTCCCAGACTTCGAGATATTGGCCCGCCCCGACCACGACCACCTGGCTCTGGAAACCGGCATAGGTGCGGAGGTACTCGGGGACGACGACCCGGCCCAAGCTATCCAACGCGGCATCGGAAGCGCCGCCGAATAACAAACGGAAGATTGACCGATTGGAGGGATCGGTTAAACTTAGGGAGTGGGCTTTCTGCTCGAGGGCACGGAAGGTTTCGACGGGGTATACGACCAAACACGGTTCGAACCCGCGGGTGATGACCAAACCATTGGCAAAACCGGCGCGGAGTTTGGCCGGGATGGTCACCCGGCCTTTCTCGTCTAAAGAATGAGAATACTCACCCAAGAACATATGTTCGTTTTCCTATTTTAAAAACATACACCGGACTGGCCGGTGGTTTAATCCACAATTTTCCATTGGTTTCCACTATTGCCCACAGTATATATCAATATTCCCACCATGGCAAGTAGGAAAAGCCATTTAATCGATTTTTCGTCCCATATGACCCTAAGGTTACAGAGAATCTGCCAAGGCTTTGGAACCCGGACGAATGGATACTCTTCGTAGGTTCCGGCTTTTAATAATCGGGTCAGCGGGAGGGAGCGAAGCACTCTGCTGGAACACTGCTCGACCGCTTGGAGGTCATTCGATGATGCGCTTCAGAGGTGGTGACTAGAGCCGATCTGTGGGATGAGGGCGCTGAAAGGGTCTTCGCATTTGAAATCCGCCGATAACACTAAACGCCCCTCTTAGCGATGGGAGCGTCGGAGGCATACTTGAAGGCTCGTGGTCCCCTTCGGAACAACATCGCATGATGTAATCAAAGACCGTTAAAATAACCATACGCTTGGGGAAAACGATTTGTGCTTTAAGCCGCCCATGATGAGCGAACTTTTTCAGCGGGCCTACCTTGGTTGTTTTTCTTTTGCTGCGGGGGAGATATTCTTCAAATTTCTTTTCGGATGCGGGTAGGAATACCGGAAAACGCGGCGAAGCGGAGAAAGTATATTTCAAGCTTTTCGAGGTGAAGAACCCAGATGGCTGACGGTATTTGTCTGTGAGGAAAATCAAACGGCAGGTTTTAAGGATACGGGTTACCCGATCAGAGTGCCTTTCCCCAAAGGCGCTTCATCGTGGTTTTCCATCCAATTGACCAACGTCGGTCCTGCGTTCCACCCGTTGGAGGAACTCTTCGAGCACGTTCACATCCTTGTGCAACCGAAGCGTGATCGCCTGTACCGGGCATTCCTCGGCGCACCGGCCGCACCCCTTGCAATGATCGTCGATCCGGGCGTGTCCATATTCCACCTGGATGGCATGGACGTAACAAACCTCCGTGCAACGCCCGCATCCAATGCAATCCTCGCCCACTTCCACCGTCAGACCGGGAACCCGGACGACCGTATCCCAGAACGCGTGCGGGCCAAGACGCAATCCGAGGCGGATGGTGCAGCAGCAGTCGCAGCAAAAACAGACCGCCAGCATCTTTCGATAAGGGATTCCCAATACAAACGCATCGAACGAGGCATGCACCACCAGAGGAACCAAGCCCTTTTGCATTGCCGTGCGCGCGTGTGCCAGCGCCTCCTCCGTACTTACCGAGCGCCCCATGGATGGATGAATCCTGGTCGCTCCCTCCCCCAGGAACAGGCACCCCAGCTCTTCGGGATAGGTCTGGCAATGCTCGGCGTGGCGGCATATGCAGCGATGCAACAGCACGCGCGCGTCCGATTTTTCGATCAACGGTTCCAGGAGCGAGCGCGGAAGCACAACGCTCTCTTCGGCCCGGACGGCCTCGTGCACCGGAAGAATAATGGATTCGTTTTCCGTGCTACTGAAGAGCGGCCGGACAAGGAATCCCACCACGGGCTGGTTCCCGAGCCGGTTGGCAAGCTTGCTCAGGGGCCAGAATTTCATCAGGAGGTCAAAAATAATTTTCGGGCGTCCCACAGTATTCTTCTTGGGATGGTTCTACGCCGCTTTCCTCGAAGGCGCCATCCAGTGGAATTCTACCTTATACCGGGCGGAAATCAGGTTTTTTCCAAATCGAATTTGGATATTCGACTGCGAATTGAATTCCGTTCCGAAAGAAGGCACATCCTCGGTGGTGTGCAATTCCGGCTGCTATTTCCTGAAGAAGATAACGGGGAATTCCTATTCGTCCGGATAAACGCGCCAGCCGATCCGGTCTAGATCGGTGATCTTGGTGATTTCAGCAGGCGCTTCTGCCACCAGCACTTCGGCTTCGACTGCGACGGTCCCGTCGGGAAGTTGAATCGACGCGCGGGTTTCCGCGAACCGCCCGCGGTCGCGGACCATCTCACCGCGAATCACGAGGGGGACGCCGACTGGGACGGATTTCCGGTAGCGAATTTCCATCTTCACCGTCACAAATAACCTCATCGGATCACTGCCTAAGACCGTCCGTCCGGCGGCTTCATCCAAAAGAGCGGCGGCGATCCCTCCATGCAGATGGCCCGGATATCCCTGGTAGCATTCGGGCGCCGTCCAATCCACCCGCACCTTGCCGGGCGCTTCGTTGTAGAATTTCGCGAGCAGGCCGGATTCGTTTTCCAGGCCGCATACGAAACACATTCTTGAATTCGGTTGCTTTTGCCTCGCATTTGCGGGATGAACACCCATCACCGGTTATCCTCCCAACCTTATCCTCGGACGAATCTTGGGCCATTATACCGGAGCCGAGTCCCTTATTGCCAAATCGATCCGCCGCGGCAGCTTTCCTCCGTCTCCGATTTCTCGAGAATTCCGCGCGGGTCGGGTAGGAGCAGTTTGTCAGTGCAGTGCGCTTTCCTTTTGAAAGATCCGCAAGATGTAAAGAGCCTCCCTTACCCTTGCACACGCCTGTCTTTTTACC
>JBEKDW010000043.1:0-12740 GCA_050014155.1 Anaerolineales bacterium | reverse complement strand
CACCTAAAGTCAGAACGAAAAATAAATTCTCCGTCGCCAGCGCCAGCGGGTAGACGAGCAGCATCGGATATAGTGCGACGATCCAGGCGGCGAAGTGCGCCGTTTTTTCGCGTTCGGGATCCAACCGCCTGGCCAGGGTAAAAGTCATCGGCACGAGCAGCGCGCCCAACACCGCCTGGGCCAGACGCGCGGCGAAAAAGCGGTGCGACATTCCGCTGAAAAAATAAATCACCGCCAGGAAGATCGGATACATCGGTCCGCGGAAGGCTGCCTCCACCCCGCGCGGATCGTAAGCCACTTTGCCGAGGTCGATCGGGATGTACTGGCGGATCAGTGTTAAATCCGTCTCGGAGTACCAGCGAAATCCATTCCCCGTCACCAGGCTGCGCGCCAGCATATCGTATTGAAACATATCGTCCAATCCGATCCCCAGGGAAAACGAAAGCAGGACCGGGATCAGCCGGATGGCAAGGGCGACGAGAAAAAACCGCTTGGGGATTTTTATCTCCACGCTGGGCTCCAAGACGGTCATCATTTTACTATGGGGCGGTTTTTCTATTCAGCGATTCGTTCCCCCCAAACTCCTGCCGCGGCGGAGAAATCGTGCGGGGAAAAATTTTTCATCAGGGAGCAACGGCTGGATTGAACCGAAAGGATTTTTTATGAAATTATTGGAACGTCGATCGAGAGGAAAGGATCGGAAAGGCCGTGTTACTTGGAGCCCCGGCGGGTGCCGGTCGCAGCCCACGGTGGAGGAGTATCGGCAGGGAGCCGCCGGTGGTGATAGGAAATAGTAGGCAATTGCGCGGACGGGCCGAGCACGGCCCGCAATTCTTCCAGAGCGCTCTTGTCGTATTCGCAATGCCGGCATACGTCGCAAATCCATGCCGGAAAACTCGGCACGGTGATGAGGGTCCCTTCCAGGACCGCATAATAAGGAACCGCACCCTCCCGCAGAGTGCCCACCTGGCATTCCGGACAACTTTCGGAAGCGGATACCGGTTCCTGATTTCCTTCGTCCATCAGACGTTGCTCCTGCACGCGATCCCCCATCCCGGTGGAAGAAAAATTCCCTTCCGGCAAAGCGCGGGGATAATATTGTACCGAAAAGCATTTTCCGTCAACCGGGCGGCGGCCGTGCGGGTTTGGTTCCTCCATTCCAGCGGTCCCCATTCCGAAGGCGGCCAGTAGATGATCCAAGCCCTGCCCACCACTTCCCGCAGGGGAATCGGGCCGAAGGATCGGGAATCCAGTGAAAGTTGGCGATTGTCACCCATCACGAAAAGCTGGCCCGCTCCCAATTGCCAGCGATTGTCGGGAGCCGTGGTTCCAGTGGCATAGGATTCTTCCAAGACCTTTCCGTTAATCCACACCGAACCGTCCCGGATCTCCACCGTTTCGCCCGGCAACCCGATCACCCGCTTGATCAAATCGTCAGTCTGTGCGTTGGTCGGCGGAAGAAACACGATCACGTCCCCGCGTTGCGGCGATCCGAGTTTATACGTCAGCCGGTTGACGACAATCCATTCGCCGCTGATCAGGGTCGGACGCATGCTGGGACCGTCGACGACGACGCGCGCCGTCGCCAGGCTGATGACGAGATAAAACAATCCCGCCAGGACGACCGTCTGTAGGGTTTCAAGGATAAGCGCCCGGCGGCTGGATTTTGGTTTTTGCGGTATGTCCCCGTCGAGGGTTAAAGCTGGATCGTTCATTAAACCTCAAGTCTCGAGTCTGGTTCCGGATCGGATCGATTGCCCGCGGTCCGATCGGAGGATTATACGGCGCGGCGCGCGGGGATGTAAAGGAAGGCGCCGGCGCGGAAGGTCAGGATTTCTTGCGGAAGGAGAAAATCAGGGGGGTGCCGATAAATCCGTACTGTTCCCGAATCTGGTTTTCGAGGAAACGCCGGTAGGAGAAATGAACCAGCGCCGGGTCGTTCACATGAATCAGGAAAGTCGGGGGGTCGGTTCGCACCTGCGCCCCGTAATACAGCCGCAGTTTCCGCCCGCCGCGAGAAGGCGGGGCGTGTTTTTCCTCAGCGTCGCGCAGAATCCGGTTCAACTCGCCGGTGGGAATCCGCACCAGCCGTTCCTCTTGCACGCGCAGGGCAGCCGGGAGTATTTCATCCACATTCTGGCCGGTGCGCGCGGAGACAAACACGATCGGCACATAATCCATGAAATTCAATTCCCGGCGAACGATCTCTCCGAAGACTTCCGGAGAGCGTGAGTCCTTCTCGACTGCGTCCCATTTGTTCACCACCACAACCGCGCTGCGTTTGGATTCGAGGATAAAACCGGCGATGTGCGCGTCCTGCAGGGCCACACCCTGGGTGGCATCCAGCACCAGGAGCGCAACGTCCGCCCTTTCAATGGCGCGCAGCGATCGCAGCACGCTGAACTTCTCCACCCCCGGCTCGATCTTTCCCCGGCGGCGGATGCCGGCGGTATCGATCAGCGTCAACGCGGTGCCTTGGTACTCCAGATGCGTATCCACGGCATCCCGCGTCGTCCCGGGGATTGGGCTGACGATGACGCGTTCCTCCCCCAGCAGACAGTTGAGCAGGCTGCTCTTGCCCACGTTGGGTTTTCCGACAATGGCGATGCAGATCCGGGATTCTTCGTCGGCTTCCGGTTCGGATGGAAACGCCGCTGTCATCGCATCCAACAGATCGCCCACTCCGGTGCCGTGCAGAGCCGACACCGGAAATGGATCCCCCATGCCAAGTTCGTAGAATTCGGTGGCCTGTTCCCTGCGCGACCGGTTGTCGGATTTATTCACCACCAGAAGGATCGGCGTGGACTCTCCGCCTGCGCCCCTGGACTGGTTCTTGCGCAGGATATCCGCCACTTCCCGATCGGAGGGGGTCACCCCGCTATCAGAGTCAACCAGGAACAACACCAGGTCGGCGTCGCGCATTGCCATTTCCGCCTGGGCGCGGATTTGAGGAATGTAATCCGCCGAACCCACCGAAAGCAGATCCCCGCGCCGGAAAAAATCCGGGTCGATGCCGCCGGTATCGACCACGTCAAAGGCGTGGCCCTGCCACTCCCCTTCCGCCATCAGCCGGTCCCGTGTCGTGCCGGGGGTATCGTCGACCACCGCCAGCCGCTCTCCCACCAGGCGGTTGAAGAGCGTGGATTTGCCGACGTTCGGCCTGCCGACAATGGCAACAATCGGTTTTCGCATGGGCAGATTATTTCTTCGGCGTCGGCGACGGTGTCGGCTCGGGCTTGATCACCACTTCCACTTGTTCCGGAGAAACGGTCAACAGCTGTAAGCTCGGATAAAGCAGTTTCACCTCAGGCTTCATAGGATACGTTCCCGGCACCATTTTGGTCAGATCGAGGAAGACGTCGACGTCGGCCGGGCGCAGTGACCAGATGATGGGAGCCGGCCCCGAGATGATAATATCCACGGAAGAGGGCGAGAGGATCGCGGTCAAGCCCGGAGTGAGGCCCACGAACCGGATCGGCCGGGAAAGGGTGATGCTGTCCTCGATCGCCGCGATGCTGACCTGGACGATGATTTTTGGATCACCCACGACCTGCACTCCGTCCGGCAGGACTAGTGCGAGCGATTTGCTGAGATCCGCCGACGCTCCGGAGATATCCAGCGGTTGAGTTTCCACGTAACCGGGGAGGTTTTGGATAACGTCTGGATTGTCGGAGTAGAGGGTGACCACCTGCGGCGTGATCGTCAACCCGGTGAGGCGGTATCCACTTTTAACGGTGCCGGTCAGCGGAACCTTGACGACCAAATCCCGGTACCCACCCAACTGCTGGACAGGGATCGACACCGAGATCGAGAGCGGAGCGATGGAAACGCCCGGGACGATCTTCCCCAGGGTATCCAGGGCCAGGAGCGGGATGTTTTGGTCCATCGAACTCCGCAGGCCCTCGACGTTGACCGCCGCTACGACTTCCGCGACGCTGTCGACAAGGGTTTGCGGACCGGACAAGCTGACCGTTGCCGGGACCGGCGTCGGCGTGCCCGCCTGGAATCCCAGCGCCAGGCTGCCGGTGAGCTCTACGTGAACGGCCAACGACCGCGTGGCCAGATGGTCGATTAATATCTGCACCGAAGCGGGCTCCAATTTCTCCACCCGCACCGGGGTCAACTTCGTGGCGACTTTCAAGGGGATGGAATATTTTCCTTCGGTCTTGCCCGTCAAATCCACCAGGACCAGGACGGTATCCGGAGAAAGCCGATCCCAAACGGAGCGCGGCGCCCGCAAGGTAACCTGCGCCCCGATGTTCTGATAGCCTTCTGCGACTAACCCCTCCTTCAACCCCTGCACTGTCACCGTAATCGGAACGGAAAGAGTCCGGGTTTCATCCGGATCCTGGGTCGCCACCGCATTCACCCATACGGCCGTAGCCAGGATCAACGCCAGCAGGAAGGAGAAAAAAGTAATTCCAAAGGAGGCAAGTATCTTTTTCATTCCGAATGCCTTTCCCCGTCGTTCGGGCTTTCCGGCTCGTTCATCCGTGGAGCGGTGACGGGGGATTTCCGGCGGAAGAGCGGCCACGGCCAGACCGCGGATCGCGGCGCGTCTCGGGTAAACGCCAGGAGAACATTTTGCAGCCGCTGCGGGTCGAGCCGGCGGATCATACGACCATTGTGCGCAACCGAAAGGATCCCAGTCTCCTCCGAAACCACAACCGCTACCGCGTCGCTTACCTCGCTGATGCCGAGTGCCGCCCGGTGGCGCAATCCCATGCGCCGTTCCGTCGACGCGGAAAGTTCGTTCCCGGAAGAAAGGGGCACGACGCACCCGGCGGCCAGAATTCGATCCTGGTGCAGGATCACCGCGCCGTCATGCATCGGCGTATTGGGGTAAAAGATCTGCAGCAACAACTCCGGCGAAACGTCGGCGTCCAGCCGCATTCCCGTCGAGGCGAAATCGTCCAGCCCGACGTCGCGTTCCAGGACGATCAGCGCCCCGTGGCGTCTTTCGGAAAGGCGTTTGGCTGCCGTGACCACCGCCTGAATGTAGGGCGGGACGTCGCTCGCGGGGTAGGCGCGTCGAAAGAAATCCACTCTCCCCACCCGCTCCAGGGTACGCCGGATTTCAGGCGCGAAAATCACCGGTACCACAATCAGAAGCGCCGGCAGAATCGTCCGCAGGATCCAGGAGATTGCGGGGAGCCTGGTCAAATTGTTCAAGAGCGCCACGACGACGATCAGAATCGCGATTCCGCGCAGCACCGTGCCGGCTTGCGTACCCCGGAACTGGGTCAGGATGACGAAAAACAGCAGCGTCACCAGACCGATGTCCAACGCGTCGTACCATTGGAGGCGCTGGAAGAGAAACAGGATATTCTGCATCCAATCGGTCATCGTCGGATGTCAGCGCATCACGCCGGATTCCAATTTGTGAAGCAAATCCTGGTACCCTTCCAGATTCGGGGGATGCAGGGAAAGAATGGCCCGCACGGTTAGGATAGCTTCGGGGATGTTGCCAGCTTCGATCTGCGCGTCGCCGAGCGCGTCCAACTGTCCGATGGCTTCGGCGATCCGGCCGCGTTGCTGGTAAGTTTCCGCCAATTTCCGACGCAGGAGCGCCTCCTCCGGCCGCACCCGGACCAGTTCCTCAAGCCATTCCAGAACCTGGTCCTGGTGACCGGCGCGGGTCCATTCGCGGGTCATCGAGTCGATCAGATTCTGGGCGTCGGTCATTTTTCCCAGACGGATCATCAGATCCACTAGTTGGGTGGCGGCTTTCTCATCCGCCGGGTCGAGCTGCTGCAATCGCTGGAAAGTCTGCAGCGCGGCGCGATAATCGAGCCGCTGCATGTATAAATCTCCCAGCCGGTAAAGCAACTGGATCTGCCAGGAGCGGTCGGCGTTGTTGCGGACGGCGAGCATCAGCGCAGATTCATATGTTTGGCGCGCACCTTCCAGATCGGCTAATTGGGTATATACGTCCGCTAGATCGAGATAAAAGCTCAGCGCTCCGCGCAGATCCCCCTGCTGAACTAACAGGTTGATCAATTCCGTGCGCGAGTTTACATCCATCGGATTGATCTGCAGGATGCGCTCGTAGGTGCGGGCGGCCTGCACGGTTTCGCCCCGGATCCGGTAAGTGCGAGCGATCAGCGCCAGTTTGGCCAGCGCCTCGGTCTGCTTTTCCTCTTTTAACTGGATCTCCGTTATCCGCAGGTGCAGCGGCAGATAGGTGGGGCCGTGATCGAGCGCCAGCAAAGCCTGCTCCATCGCCGTTCTCCACAACCCGCGCTGGAGCGCCACGTCCAGGTACCCCATCGCGTCAATGAGTTCCTGCGGCTTTCCCAGCGAAAGCATCTCCGCCAGCGGCGCCGTTCCCGGGGAATCGGATTGCGCGTCCAGTTGCGCGCGCGCCAGCCGCAAACGGCTCTCCCAATCCGGCGAAGTCAGCAACGACTCGATCCGTTCCCCGGTTTGATTCCACTGATCCGGTTCCTGTTCGTTCTCCGGAACCTCCAGGAAGGTTTCATATTGGCGCTGCATCGCCTCGCGTTGATCTTCCGGGAGGGTTTTCATGTCGGCCAACCGCAGCGCCGAGAGAAATTGAATGGCCGACTGGTAGGGTTTCCCCATGTCCCGATATGCGTGGCCGAGGATGTAATGGGCGCCCATCGACAGATCCGGATGCTCCACCGCCTTCTGCAGGGAATGGATGGCCGGATCCACCTGGCCTTCCGCGAGTTGCAGCGTTCCGAACAGGAAGGATGCTGCCGGATGTTCGAAGCCCACCTTGAAAGCGCGGTCGAAGTATTGCATCGCTTCCTTATTCTGCGTTCGGGAATAGGCGTCGATCGCGAGGGCCAGATAGCGGTTCTGATCCGCGTGCGCCGAAGAAACCTTCTCCTCCCCCCGCGTAAACTGGTCGATCGAGGTTCGGCGTTGGTCAAACGTGTCTTTATCGGCTTCGAACAATCGCTCGGCCAGGATTGCCATTGCGGTCTTCTGGGCCGCGTCCTGCGGGCTGGTCGAACGTTGCTCCAATCCGGCAGTCGCCACGCGGGAAGAGGACGCACCGGGGGGAATCTGCATGTCGGACGAAGGAGCGAGTATCCCGGTCATGCCCGGCTTGTAGGGCGGCGGCACGGCCAGCACCTTGCCGGCTTTGAGCGCCGACCGGGCGCGAGAGAGTTCCGGCGAATCGGGAAGGATTTTCATCCCCTGTTCGATGGCCTGCATCGCTTTTTCCGGCTGGTGCGCCCCCTGCATGATCGCGGCCAGCGCCAGATACTCGATTACCGCCGCCTTGATCTGCCCCGTCCGTTCGAACGCCAGCGCGAGGCGCGATCGGGCCACCATATTTTCTGGAACCAACCGCGCGGCGGCCAGCCAGTTATCGATCGCCTTGTCCGCTTCACGTTTGGCCAGAAACAGTTCCGCCGCGCTCAATCGCAGCTGGACCGATTCCACCATTTTACCCGCGCGCTCCAGAATTTCTGCGATCTTCTCGTATGGAATCGGATTTTGGGGATCGGAGTGGATGGAGTCCTGATACGTCGCTTGGGCTTGGTCGAGTTGGCCGCTTTGCATATAGGCCAGTCCGAGATGGTCCGTGGCCACCGGATCGCCGGGGAACTCCGCCAGGGCGCGTTGGTAGGCCGCGATGGCCTGATCCCATTTTTGATCCCAAGCTGAGCTGTTTCCCTGCTTAAGGGCCTGTTCGTACACTTCCCGATGACCGGCCATTCATTCCTCTAGGAATTCCCCTCAGAGTATAGCATACCGAACAGAATTCCCGGCTCCCGGAGCATGATATTTTTATGAATATTTTTGGGGTTTTCTTTCCGCGTTCCAGCCGCCCCAGGAACGAGGGGCTTGACGGAAAAACAATTGGGTTGGGGAACCGAACGAACCGTGAAACCAATAAAAAATCCACCGAAGAGTACTCTCTTCGGTGGAAGAATGTTCGAGCCGAGAGCCGGACGATCGGTTCAATCCCCAGGATACTTCAATCCCCAATCGGACCGGATGGCGTCGAGAGTCTGCATGATGCGCAGCGTCTCCTCCAGCGGCATGCGCTCGCTTTCGGTCCTCCCCGCCCGCAAACATTCCATCACCTCCGCCGCTTCGTGGGTATACCCGTTTCCCAAGTAGGGCAACGATATTCTCTCATCTTCCCATCCCGGCCGCACGATCGTGAGCGCCCGTGGATACCACCAGGGAGATTCGATCCGAATCCTGCCCTCCGTGCCGATGATATTCGCTTCGAGCGGTGAAGTATATTGGAAAGAAAAAGTGAGCGACGCCTGCCGTCCGCCGGGATATTCGAAAATAACGGCCGCCTGTTCGTCCACTCCCGTCCGGCCGATGACCGCCGAGGAAAGGATCCGCTGCGGCGACTCGCCGAAGACCATGGAAGCCAGCGATACCGGATACACGCCGATGTCCATGAGCGCGCCGCCGCCAAGTTCCCGATTGTAGAGTCTGCCCTTCGGATCGTACGACGGCCGGAAGGCGAAATCGGCCTGCAGCAGCCGGATTTCCCCCAGAGCTTTGGCCGCGAGCAACTCGCGAACCTTCCCAAACACCGGAAAGTATCGGGTCCACATCGCCTCCATCAGGAAGGTCTTCTTTTGCCTGGCGAGGGCTATCACTTCCGCAGCCTGAGCCGCGTTGATCGTAAACGGCTTCTCACATAGAACCGCCTTGCCGGCCTTGAGACAATCGAGGCAGTTTTCCCGATGCAAGGTGTGGATGGTGGCGATGTAGATTACATCCGTTTCTGGATCGTTGGCCAATTCCAAGTAGCTGCCATACCGGCGCGGAATCTTCCAGATGTTTCCGAAATCGTCCGCCGCGGCCTTGGTGCGCGATCCCACGGCGACGATCTGCGCGTCGGGAAGTAGGGACAGTGCTTCGGCAAATTTGCGCGCGATCCCGCCGGTTCCTAAAATCCCCCATCGGATAGTCTTCATGTTTCCTCCTATCTGCCCGGAGGACAACCGGAATTTAAAATCCTTCCAATTTCGACAGATCCGCCACGCCTTCGGGCAACCTGGCGATGGTTTGCAATATTGCGAGTCGATTCTTTCGCACTGTAGGATCATCCGTCATGACCAGAATTTTTTCGAAGAACGCCGATATTGTCCCGACCGAAAGGGAGAAATGATCCAGCAACCCGCTGATGGTCAGTGTGCCTTTGCTTTGTTCCCCGGCGACGAATTGGCGCAACTCCTTGGCGGCGTTCCAGATTGCCTGTTCCTCGCCCTCCGAGAGAAGGGACTCATCCACGGAGTATTGCTCTTTATTCTCGCGGGTGATCCGCACGCAGCGCGCATATGCCGCCAGGATCTGCGGCCACTCCGGCTTTCCGACCCAGGCCGTCAATTCCTCCGCCGCGCGCCGGGCAAGAACCGGATTGCCGGCTTGCGCCGCCAGCACAGCTTCCACCACATCGTACCGAAAGCCCTGGTCGGTCAACAACCCGCGCAGCCGTCCGGCGATGAAATCCATCACCTGGGTCTGCACCGCCTCGGAAGCGGTGATCGGCTGCAGAGAAGCCGCCAGACGGATTCCGTCGCGCACTTCGAAAACAATCCCGCGCCCAAGCAGGATCTGGATCAACCCGAGGGCTGCGCGCCGCAAGGCGAACGGGTCGCGCGTTCCGGTCGGCGCAAGCCCCGCGGCAAAAAGTCCGGTCAGCGAATCCAATCGGTCCGCGACGGCAACCGCCGTACCCGGCAGCGACTCGGGGATTGCATCTTCGGCGGATCGCGGGAGGTAATGTTCGTAGATCGCCCGGGCGACCTCGGCTGACTCGCCCGAATCGATCGCGTAATAGCGGCCCATGGTTCCCTGCAGCGAGGTCATTTCCACAACCATCTGGGTGGTGAGGTCGGCCTTGCATAAGTGCGCGGCGCGGGCCGCGACCGCCGCCTGCGCCGGGGTCAGGCTCAAGGCCGGGGCGAGCGATTGCGTTAATCGTTCCACGCGTTCGCATTTTTCCAACATCGATCCGAGCTTCACCTGAAAAGCGAGCGTGGCGAGCCGCGGCCGGAATTTTTCCAGCTTCTTGCGGCGATCCTCGCGGATGAAAAAGGCCGCGTCGGCGAACCGCGCGCGCAGGACGTGCTCGTTCCCCTCGCGTACGGTTCCGTCTCCCTGCGCTTTGCCGTTGCATACCGTGAGAAAATTCGGCAGCACTTCCTCCCCCTTTTGGACGGGGAAGTACCGCTGATGTTTGCGCATAACCGAGATCAATACCTCGCGCGGCAGCGCGAGCGATTCCGGATCGAACGAACCGAGGATCACATTCGGCTCCTCCACCAAGTCGGTCACTTCATCGAGCAGTCCCGGCTCGGCGGCCGCTTTGCCCCCGGCTTTCGCCGCGAGCTTCGACGCCTGTTGCAGAATCCGTTTGGCGCGTACCGCCGGGTCCGGTTCAATTCCCTCTGCGCGGAGTGTACTTAGGTAGTCTTCCGCCGAACGAAGAACGATTTCGGGCGAATGGAGCGGCCTCAAGCCGCGGGTGATGCGTCCGGCACGCACGCCGAACCATTCCACCGGCAGCGTCTCCGTGCCCAGCAGTGCCACCAGCCAGCGCACCGGCCGCGAGAAAGCCGCGCCGCTGGCGTCCCAGCGCATTACTTTTCCGAACTGCAGGGAAGAGACGAGGCCGCTGAGCAAACCGGGAAGAACCTCTCCCCCCGGTTTACCCGTTTCCGTCCGCCGCAGGACGATGTATCCGTTTTCCGCGCGCAGCGACTTCGGTTCAACGCCGTGCTTTCCGGCAAATCCGGCCAGCGCCGGCGAGGGGGAACCGTCCGGCTGATACGCCTTGGAAACGGGCGGCCCCTTCACCGTTACCTCGATGCTTTTCTGCGCCGGGCTCAGGCCGCGGACTATCGCGGCGATCCTGCGCGGCGTGCCATATACGTCCACGCGGCGGAACGCCAGATGTGCCTCTTTCAATGCGGCGGGGAGTTTCTCTGCAAGTTGCGTACGGGCCGAGGCGCAATCGGCGACGGGCAATTCCTCCACCCCGATTTCGAATAGCAACGTTTGCGGCCGGGTAAATTTCTTCACGGATTTCTGGACCGCAGCCGGTGCGCGCCGAAGGGAGGGATGGAATTTCCCCATCAACGGGAACCCCTCAGCCTCGCGCTCCTTTAGGTAGGCTTCCGCCACTTGCCGGGCCAGGCCCCGCATGCGGGCGAAAAAGTTCGCGCGCTCGGTCACGCCGACCGCTCCGCGCGCGTCCAAAACGTTAAAGGCGTGCGAGCATTTCAATACGTAATCGTGCGACGGGAGGACCAGCCCCGCCGCAAGCGCGGTGCGCGCTTCGGCCTCGAACAGCTCGTACATCTGCCGCAGCCGGTCCACCTGCGCCACCTCGAAATTGTAGGCGCTGTATTCGCGTTCATTCTGCAGGAAGATATCGCCGTAACTCACCTCGTCGACCCAGCGGATGTTTTTAAAGTGCGAGACTTTCTGGAGTGCCATGAGGATCCGTTCCACCCCGTAGGTGATTTCCACCGACGGGATCGGCAGTTCGAATCCACCGGCCTGCTGGAAGTAGGTGAATTGGGTGATCTCCATCCCGTTCAGCCAGACCTCCCACCCCAAGCCCCAGGCCCCCAGAGCGGGCGACTCCCAGTTATCCTCCACAAAGCGCACGTCGTTTTTCCGCAGGTCGACCCCGAGCGCCGCGAGCGATTGCAGGTAGATCTCCTGCGGATTGCCGGGGTCCGGCTTGAGGATGACCTGAAACTGGTAGAACTGCTGCAGCCGGTTGGGGTTTTCCCCGTAGCGGCCGTCGGCCGGGCGGATGGAAGGCTCCACATAGGCCACGTTCCAGGGTTCCGGCCCGAGCACGCGCAGGAAGGTGGCCGGGTTCATCGTCCCGGCGCCGACTTGGATGTTATACGGCTGCCAGATCAGGCAATTCTTTCCAGCCCAGAATCCCTGCAGCTTGAGAATCACTTCCTGAAAATTGAGCGATTTCCTGCTCGGTGTATTTGGCATGTTTTCTTCCAGAGAAAAAGGATTTTGGGATTATATCTTATCGTTCGGAACAGGGAAAATAAAACCGCCGCCCGAAAATCGGCGGCGATCGGTGTGCGCTGGGGGGGAGTTGAACCCCCACGCCTTGCGGCACATGGCCCTCAACCATGCCTGTCTGCCAGTTCCAGCACCAGCGCAGTGGGAAGCGCCGGAATTATAGCCCAGCGAGGGGGAGTGTCAACCCGGAGCACTCGGCGTGAGGAAAACGACCACCCTATCCGCGGCCGCCCGGGTCAGCTCCTCTTCCGGCGCTTTTCCTTCCCCGCCCGTCCGGATCCCAAAATATTTTGCCCGGTCTGGATACTTTTCGAAATATTTTTTCAATACGGCCGCGACCCCGGCCGTCTGATCCAGGATGCGTGCCGCGACGGGAAGGGTTTTCCCGCGATGATGCAGTTCCCCCTTTCGTCCGTCCAGAAGATTCTTCCACCAAAGGCGGTTGCGATAACTGATCACGACGAATTCCCCGTTCTGGGGAGTCACGTTGATCGGCGTGGATATCCGCCGCCCGGTTTTGCGGCCGGTAACGGTGATCACGGCAAAGTCGTCTCCCAGCAGCGGGTGCAGCGGGGAGGCGATGATCGCCTTCATGAACGCATTGCCAAACGGACTGGGCATGAGAAATTTTTCCTGCGGCCGGCGACCCGGCGGTGGTCACCTTATTTCCAACGAAGAATATTGGTCCGGATCCATATCCAATTGAGGGTTAAGTGCAAGAGGATGCCGAC
>JBEKDW010000042.1:0-13817 GCA_050014155.1 Anaerolineales bacterium | reverse complement strand
CGGCTGCCACGGTTCCTAAGATTATCCATTTACGGTTCATGATTCCTCCTCATGGGTTCCCGGCGGACCTTCGTTCTCCACCGGTTGTAATACAGTGTATCAGACGGCACCAGCGGGGAAAAAGTTCCAATCGCTGTAGCCGGGATCGCCGATAAATATAGCCAGGATCGGCGATCCCGGCTATATCTGGTTAAGGGGTATTAAAAAACCAATTAGATAAGAATGTCATTAATCTTGCATGCCAATCCCCGGCCGGAACGGCTCGGGAAACCGGAGGGTCTTTTCCCTCGGCTTGCGCCCTAGAGAGGGCTCGTCTACAATACATGCAGGCGGGATAAACCGCCTCCGAAATCTCTCGGAGACAATACACACCCCGAAGGGTTGGAAATCATCCGAATGGCATCACGCGGGCGAAAAACCCACTCCCCGGCGGGAAAACCCTTGAGGGATTTCGAAAATCTTAAAGCGGCGGCAAACGGATTGGGAATTGGAAGGCGGGCGTCGAACTTGGTCCGGCGGTCGGCTTCCAGTCCCTAACCCCCTGCCGCCATTCCAGGAGGAATTATGGCAAACCGTAAGACGTTTCAGGAGGTAGTGGAAGGGAAACCCTTCCTCTTTACCACCGGGGGGCTCGCCGCACAGGCGGGCGGAGCAGTAACCGTGCGGGTGGGCGAATCCCTGATCTTCGCCACCGCAACCATGAGCCGGGAACCGCGGTTGGGTATCGATTTCTTCCCGCTCTCGGTGGAATATGAAGAGCGTATGTACGCCGGCGGCATCATCCCGGGTTCGTTCTTCCGCAGGGAAGGGCGGCCCTCGGAAACCGCCATTCTGGTCGCGCGCCTGACGGACCGGCCGTTGCGTCCGCTGTTTCCCAAGGACATGCGCAACGACGTCCAGGTGATCATGTACGCGTTTTCCTCGGACGCCGAGAACCCGTTGGACATTCTGGCGATCAACGCCGCCTCGGCGGCGCTTTCGATTTCCGACATCCCGTGGGACGGCCCGATCACCCGCGATGCGATCCTGATGGTCGAAGCAGGCGCGAGCGAAGCGCCGGAGCACCTGATGGTGGAAGCCCTCAAGGAGGCGCATCGCGCGATCCAGCCGCTGATCGACGCGCAGGAAAAAATGGCCGCCGAAGCCGGCAAGCCCAAGCGCGATTACGTCCATTTCGTTCTGGCCGATAAAGTCCGCGAAGCCGTTTCGCAGAAGGTCGGCGGGCGTCTGGCCCAGGCTTTCCGCGACGAGTTGGACAAGGCCGAGCGCCAGGCGGTTCTCGACGCGATCGAAGGCGAAGTACTGGCGGGTTTTGAAAACGACGCCGATATGGCCGAAGCCGATCTGCGCGAGGCCTTCTACGACCTATACCGCACCGAAGTGCGCTCGCACATCCTGCGGTCCAACCAGCGCACCGACGGGCGCGACCCGAAACAGATCCGTCCGCTTTCAGCCGAGATCGATTTCAGCCCGCGGGCGCATGGATCGGGACTCTTCACGCGCGGGGAAACCCAGGTGCTTTCCTTCACCACGCTCGGCACACCGCGCGACGCGCAGGAGCTTGACGGGTTGTCCCCGATCGACGAAAAGCGCTACCTCCACCACTATAACTTCCCGCCGTTCAGCACGGCCGAGGTCAAACCCTTGCGCGGATCCTCGCGGCGCGAAATCGGGCACGGTG
This sequence comes from Anaerolineales bacterium, assembly GCA_050014155.1. Classification (GTDB taxonomy): domain Bacteria; phylum Chloroflexota; class Anaerolineae; order Anaerolineales; family RBG-16-64-43; genus FEN-1073. The sequence continues at coordinate 12,136 of JBEKDW010000042.1, read as the reverse complement.
CGCTCGCGGAACGCGCGCTGATCCCGGTCCTGCCTCCGCAGGAGGAATTCCCCTACACCATCCGGGTCGTCTCGGAAGTACTCTCCTCCAACGGCTCCTCCTCGATGGCGTCGGTATGCGGCTCGACCCTGGCGCTGATGGATGCCGGCGTGCCGATCAAGGCTCCGGTGGCGGGAATCGCCATGGGCCTGGTGAAGGAAGGTGAGAAGTACGTCATCCTGACCGACATCCAGGGCGTGGAAGACCACCACGGCGATATGGACTTCAAGGTGGCCGGCACCGCCCAAGGCATTACCGCGCTGCAAATGGACATCAAGATCAAAGGGGTGACCCCGGAGATCATGGAAGAAGCCCTGGCTCAGGCGCGCGAAGCGAGGCTGCAGGTGCTGGAAGTGATCCGCGCGTGCATCTCCGCGCCGCGGCCGGACCTCAAAGCACACGCCCCGCGCATAACCATCCTGAAGATCGACCCTGAGAAAATCGGCGCGGTGATCGGCCCCGGCGGCAAGGTCATCCGCAAAATCCAGGAGGACACCGGGGTCAAGATCGACATCGAGGACGACGGCCGGGTGTACATCGCGGCGATCGACGGACCGAGCGCGACGGAAGCTCGCCGGCGCGTGGAAAGCCTCACCGAAACACCGGTGGTCGGACGCATCTATACCGGAAAAGTGGTACGCGTTGCGGATTTCGGCGCATTCGTCGAAATCCTACCCAACATCGACGGCCTGGTGCATATCTCTCAATTGGATTCCACCCGCGTGGAAAAGGTGGAAGACGTGGCCAAAATGGGCGATGAGCTGACCGTGATGGTGACGGGCATCGATCCGGAAGGAAAAGTGCGCCTCTCGCGTACCGCGGTGCTGGAAGGCTGGACCGTCGAGGAAGCCGCCGAACACGACCGGAAGCCCTCCGGCGGCGGACGCAGCGGTCCGTCCGGTGGATCACGCGGCGGACCCGGCGGGAGGCGTCCGAGCGGCGGGCGTGGGAACGAAGGCGGCGAGCACCGCAGCGGGCCAAGGCGATAATCTTTATCCCGCCGGCCAAATTGGCCGGCGGGTTTTCAATACTCTGCCCGTCAACGGGTGACGGGCGATCCGTCCGGATTTTCATCGATGGATAACTCCCCGCACTGGTCCAACAATACGAAATTTATCGTCATGCTGGCCATCTTGGCGATGGTCGGATTTTTTCTGATCCGGTTCCAGGTCCTGATCATGCCGCTGATCATGTCTGTCATCCTGGCCTACCTGCTCAACCCCCTTGTCACCTCGCTTTCAGGACACCTGCGGATTTCGCGCGTATTTGCGGCACTCATCCTGTACAGCATCCTATTCCTACTGCTGGTCGGTCTGCTCGGCGGGGCGGGCCTGCTCCTGCAGCAACAGCTCTCCGGCATGCTGGCGGCGACGATGGCATTCATCAACGGGATGCCGGGCTGGATCAACACCTTCGCTGCTCATCCGGTGACAATCGGCCCGTTCACCTTCGATCTTTCCACGATAAACACCGCCCTGCTGCCCACCGCGCGGGATTGGATTGGGCAGTTTACCCGTTGGATGACCGGCGCTGCGTCGGGCGTGGCTTCCTTTCTGGGATGGACCGCTTTCGTTTTCATCGTCGCCCTTTATCTGCTGCACGACATGGATGCGCTGCAAAAAGGTTTGCTGCAACTTGTGCCGGAGAGTTCCTTGCAGGATGCCCAGCGGCTGTTGAAGGAGTTAGGCCCGATCTGGAACGCATTCCTGCGCGGGCAATTGTTGCTCAGCCTGATCATGGGGATAGTGATCGGATCGGTGACAGCGCTGCTGGGTGTCCGATACGCATTAATCCTCGGCCTGATGGCGACCCTGACTGAATTCGTACCGATCATCGGCGCGAACGTGGTCGGCATCACCGTGTTTTTCGTCGCCTTATTCCAGCCCTCAAACTGGCTCGGGCTCTCGCCGATCGTGTACGCAATCGTGGTGGTGGCCATCGCGGGGTCGATGCAGCAACTCAAAGGATATTTCCTCATCCCGCGGATCATGGGCGACCGGCTCAGGATTCATCCCGTGATCATGATCGTCGGCGCCCTGGTCGGCTTCATTCTGTTGGGGCTTCCAGGACTTCTGCTTTCCGCGCCGATCATCGCCACAACGCGCCTGTTCGGAAACTACGTCCGTGCCAAACTGCTCAACCTGCCGCCCTGGCCCCAGTCGGAGGAAGAGCGCTCAACCAACGTCAAGGCGCCTTCCGTGCGGATCCGCTTGGCGCGGGAATCCGACCGGAGCGATATGATCGCTCTGACCGCGCAGATGTGGGAAGGACACGATTACGTCCCGCAAGTGTGGTCCAAGTGGCTGGCCGACCGCGATGGGCTTCTGGCCGCCGCGGAGGCGGAAAAACGGATGGTGGGATTTGGAAAATTGACCCGCGTGGGTCCGAAGGAGTGGTGGCTCGAAGGGTTGCGCGTAGAGCCCGGGTACCAGGGTTTGAAAATCGGATCGCAGCTCACCGAGTATTTGGTCCGAGAGTGGCAGCGGCGCAAGGGCGGCGTGATCCGCCTGGCCACCTCCTCCGAACGCGTGGAGGTCCATCACCTATGCGAGCGGCTTGGATTCCGGCGGGTGGGCATCTGCAGGATGATGGCCGCGGCGCCCGTTGCCCGCGGTGCCTGCGAGTTCCAGCCGCTGTCAGCTGCGGACGCGGAGAAAGCCGCCGCGCTGTGGAAAAGCAATACCGCCTTGGGGACGCGGGACCTGATTAACGACGGCTGGCAATGGAGCTCTTTCACCGAAGCACGCTTGATGGAATTCATCCGCCGGCAGCGGGCCTGGTGGTGGCGGAAGCGATCCGCCGTCCTGCTGGCGTATGACAGAGACCGCGACCATAAACTCAATTTCGAAGTGGCGGCCATCATCGCCCCGGCCGAAAAACTCACGCCGATACTGCGCCAGCTGCGGGTGCTGGCCAAAACGCAGAAGGCCGACCGGGTGGTGTGGGTGATGCCCGACAATCCCCGTTTTGCAGGGGCAGCCAAACGCGCAGGTTTCGCAACCTCATGGAACGCCCGGTTGTGGATATTCGAGCGCCCCGATTCGCCCGCAGCTCAACCCTAGAAAGGAATGGAGGTTTAAATGCCCGATTCCCCCGATATAAAAACTGAGACACTCGCCGAGACAGAAAATTATATGATCTACACCGCGGAAGAGCCCGACGGCGAGACGACGTGGAACGTGGAACTGGGAACGGCAACGCTGCATTTCTTCCGCGAAGAGTGGCAGGAGTTCCTCGATCTGGTTTCCCAGGTCAAGCCGAAAAAATAAAACATGCGTAATCTCGCGCGATTAGCCCCGGCGCTGGTCGTCACCTTTTTGGTGGCGGGGTACCTTGGGTGGGTTTTCTTCACGCAGGGAAACGATCCACGGATTTTTGCCAGTATCGGCACGCGGTTTAGCGCTCTCGATCCCTCCGGCACGGAGGGGTACGACGGGCAGTTCAATTATTACATCGCGCTCGATCCAAACCCGCAACGGGTGGCACCGCACCTCGACGTTCCGGCGTACCGCTACCAGCACATCCTGTACCCGTTGCTGGCGCGGTTCCTCGCCTTGGGAAATGCGGAGGCCATCCCTTGGACCTTGGTCGGGATCAATCTTATTTGCCTGGCCGCTTTATGTTTCCTCACCGGCGAGCTCCTGGCCCAGCGCGGGACCAGCCGCTGGGGGGCGCTTGTTTTTGGATTGTGGTTCGGTTTGATCCTTGGCGTACGGCTGGATCTATCCGAGCCGCTGGCCCTGCTCCTGGTCGTGATCGCCTTGCGGATCGCGGGTCCCCAGCTCGACCGGCAGATCGTCCCCGCGGCATTGCTGCTTGCCCTGGCGATGCTCTCCAAAGAGACCGTGGTTCCCTTTCTGCTGGGTTGGGCGGTATGGTTGATTCTGCAAGGCAAGATCGGCAAAGCCGCCTGGATCGCCCTCGCTTTGGTTCCGTATCTCGGGCTGCAGGTTTGGCTTTGGGCGGTGTTCGGATCGCCGGGGTTGGGAAGCGGCGGCGCGGGGGCGACGCCCTTCGAATGGATCCCATTCGCCGGTCTGTTTCGCGTGGCAGGGGTGAACCTTCGCATCTTTGCAGCGCTCTTCGCCGTCTACCTGCCGGGCTTGTTGATCCCCGCCGTCTACGGCTTGTGGGCGCCGCTGGCGGATCTCATCCGGAGACGAACCAGCGCGGAAGGCTGGATGCTGCTCATCAACGCTGGGATGATTGCCTTCGCCCCCTTTTCCACGTTCCGGGAACCGCTCGGAATCGTGCGCCTGGCCTGCGGATTAATTCTTTGCCTGTGGCTCTATGCAGCCGTGAAAAAAATCCGGTGGTGGAGTAAGTTCAGTTTGATCGGGTTGGTGTATTTATTGTTTATCGTGATCTAATCGCGGACACCCGCATTTTCCGGTTTCTCCACAACCAATCTCGCCGCCGATAAAATTGATTTTCAACATGCCGCAGAAATCCGACGGGCTGCGCAGTTTGCGCGGCCCGTCGACGCCAAATGATCTCAACGTCGTCGATTGCTTTTCCCGGTTGCGCCGCCTATTTTTCCTCGGCAGACCAGAACCGCCACACCGCGAGTGCGAAGAACAACAGCGCGTATCCCATCAGGACCGCGGCTGGGATCAGGACCGAATTGAACCCCAGCCCGCGGATGACAATATTTTGGAAGCCGTCCATCGCCCAGGCGATCGGCGAAGCGTGGCCAATGGTCTGAAACGTGGGGCCGGTATATTCCAAGGGCATCCAAGCTCCGCCCAAACCTGAGAGAACGAACATCGGGATCATCACCAGCACAATCGTCTGTTCCTCGGACCTGGCGAATACCCCGATCAACAGGCCGAGCGCGGAGATACAGGCCGCCGCGGCCGCGGCCACCAGAAGCGTTGCCGCCGGGACGCGCAGGTAGTCTACCCCCAGGAAAATTTTGCCGAACAACATCAAAACAACGAACTGGGCAAAGATCAGCGCGAACATCGCCAGATAATGACCGACCAGGATATGCACCCGCGAAGTGGCCGTGGTGAGCAGGCGTTGCAGCGAACGCGATTTGCGTTCGGTGACGAGAATCGTTGCGGCGGTGATCAGCCCGGCGATGGCGAATTGCAGCATCATCCCCGGCGAACTGTGCGCCGCCGACATCGCGTTCGGGGACTGAACCTTCACCGCGACGCTTGCGGTCCGATCCAGGCGGATGGGCGGGTTTTGCCATGCCGCCAGCGCGGCGGCGAGGGCGGGATCGAACGCGGAGGGGTCCTGGGCGGTTTGCGCGGCGATCTGCGCGATGCGGGCCGCGCTCGTCAGCCGTTCCCCCCCGATCAGGATCTCGTTTTGGACGGTCGGCGTCGCCGGCTTGGAAGGGTCGGCGATAGCCGTCAGTTTCAACAGGGTCCCATCCAGGATGGATTGGCCGTACCCGACGGGAATGATCACCGCCGCGGCCATTTTTTCGTCCGCCACCAGTTTATCCAGGTCCGCGGGAACGCGTTGCGCGTTTTGATCCAGTCGGATGACGGTCGACCCGGCCAGCACCGTGGCCAGCTCCCCGCTCAGCGCCGACTGATCCTGATCCAGAAACCCGACCGGTAGGCGGGCATCCGAGTTGCTCTGTCCGGCTCCGCCGAAGGCAATCGAAAAGAAGAGGGTGAACGCGATCGGCATGATGAGCAGGAACATGAACGTCTTCCGGTCGCGCAGGATTTGCAGCAGATCTTTTTGGGCGATATCCAGAATTCGAATCATGGCTTCCTCCTACGCGTACCGTTTCTGAAAACGCATCGCGCCGATGGTGAACAGGACCGCGCTGATGACCAGGAGCCCGGCGACGGTGAGCGAAATATCGCCCAGCGGAGCGGCGTTCATCGTCTGGAGCAAACCGCGCACGGCCCACCCCTGCGGGACAAACAGGGAGACGGTGTCGAGCGGACCCGAGGCGGTCGACCCGCCGGTGAACACTTTGGCCATCCCGAGCATTCCGGTGGCGGTAACCACGCCGCCAAACACCACCGCGGCCTGTTTGGCGTTCTTCAAGAGCGACATCAGAAAGACGCCGAAAGCGGAGGCGGCAATAACCGAGCCGAGGATGACCAGCGCCAGCGGCAGCGTGTTCCCCCACGGGATGGCGAAGATCAGCCGGCCCAGAATGACCATCACGGTCATCTGCACGGCGACCGTCAGAACGACCGCCAGGAGTTTTCCTCCCAGGACGGCGGTTTGTGATGTGGGAGTGGTGAACAAACGCGGCAATGTTCCTTCCTCCTCCTCCCGGAGGATGGATTGGGCGGAAGAGGCGCCGGTAAAGAACGCATAGAAGACGGTCATTCCGGCCATGATCAGGCCGACGATGGCGGCGACCGGATTGGACGGCGCTTTGACAGAAGCGGGGGAGTGGACGTCGAGCAGCGACGCGGACGGATCGCCCGCGGGGGAACCGCCCAGGTACGCTTGGAGGACCGTCCCGATAACCTTGGGATCGGAACTCCCGGTTTGCTTCATCACGACGTTCACCGCGATTTTCGCACCCGACATTCCATCCATGTATTGCGACAGGATGGATTCCACAATCGCCGGGCCGAGAGAGAGGGTAGGATCTTTGTACAATTCGATCGTCGCCGTGGCGGCGAGGTCGGAAAACCGTTCCGAGAAATCGGCCGGAATGATGATTGCCACGCCGGCCGCCTGCTGGTCGACCGCGGATCGGGCGGCGTCGACGCTGTCGACGGTGGTGATGACCATCAAATCTGCAAACCGCTTATCCTGAAGCGTTGCCAGAATCACCCCGCCCATCGACCGGGCGCCGCCGACGGGAAACTGCGCTTTCACGGCATCGAAACCCGGGCCGCCATTATCCAGATTGGCCACCACCACCTTCGTCGCCGGAACGGAGAAGGAGTTGCCGGGGTTCCCGCTGCTCCCGAACATAAAGTAGAACATCCCCCCCATCATCAGCGGAACCCCGAACATAAACATCAGGGCGAAATAACTGCGGAAGGAGCGGGTCATATCTTTGAGGGCGATATCGAGTATTTTCATTCCGGCCTCCCAGCCGCGCTTTCGCCGTTCGCTCTTACCGGCAGCCAGAAAAATAATTCCTCGGTTTTTCCGCTCAGGTGAAAGTCGGGCAACTTCCCTTGCTTAATAAAAAATCGGATTTTCATTGGATTCCCTCGAATAGCGAAAGCGGGGCTAATCGCGCAGCGCGCGCCCCGTCAAATGCAGGAAAACGGATTCCAAGTTTGGTTCCTGGACGTTCACGGAGGTGATCCGCACCCCGCCGGCGGCGGCCGCTTCGAACAGGCGCGGCAGAACCCGGTTGCTGTCGTCGGCCAGGATCGTGAGCGTCCCGTCTTCGGCCGTGATCTTTTTGACGCCCTGGACGGTTTTCCACCCATCGATCACCCGCGCGGATTCGGCGTTGATCGTCACGGTGATGCGGTCCAGCGCGCCGACGATCCGGACCAGTTCCTCGTTGGTGCCGCCGGCGATGATCTTGCCGTGATCCATGATGGCGATGTGGTCGGAGAGTTCCTGAGCCTCTTCCATATTATGAGTGGTGTACAGCACGGTCATGCCCTTGTTCTTGAGGGCGATGACGTTGTCGAGGATGCTGCGTCGCGACTGCGGATCGATGCCCACGGTCGGCTCGTCCATGTAAATAACCTGTGGCTTGTGCAGCAGGGCCACACCAATGTTGACGCGCCGCTTCATACCGCCGGAATATTTTTTTATAAAATCGCTGGCCCTATCCGTCAGGCCGATGACCTCGAGCACCTCGGCCACGCGCGTCTTCAATGCTTCGCCCCGCAGCCCGTACATCTTGCCCCAGAAATTCAGGTTCTCGCGGGCGGACATGTCCTCATACAGGGCGATCTCCTGCGGCACGACGCCCAGCACCGATTTGACCCCCATCGGGTCCTTGAGTATGGAATGGCCCATCACAACGGCGTCGCCGCCGGCCGGGTGCAGCAGGCAGGAAAGCAGCGAGAGGATGGTGGTTTTCCCCGCCCCGTTCGGGCCGAGCAGGCTGAAGATTTCCCCTTGTTGGACCTGGAAGCTGGCGCCGTCCACGGCTTTGACTTCGCCGAAAGCTTTGTGCAGATCGACCACTTCGATGGCATATCCGTTCATCTTGGCTCCTCTTTCTATGCAAAATATCTGGTGATTATAAGGTGGAATGCTTCCGATCCCGACAGTGCGATCCCGTCTGTATCGATCCATCCCAGACAATATACGCGATTACTGCCGGCTCGGCATCGGTCAACCGGGTCGGAACGCCCCGTCCGTTCGGACACTGTCCGACCGGACAATGGAAACGCAGACTCCCCGGAGTAGAATGGGATTGTGAAAAAGGTCCGCACCCAGATCTTGCATTGGTTTTCCTCATGGTATCCGGTCTCGGAATGGCCGTTCATGCTGTTCCTGACCTCCGTGTTTGCATTCATCTACGTCTGGACCGTCGCCTCCCTGCCGCGGATGCGAGCGCCCGACCTGCTGACGTTCTTCACACTTCTTTTCATCCTCCATCTGGGATTACATTGGCTGAGCGTCTGGTGGCTTAAAAATAAATGGAGTCTCTGGCTGTATCTTGGAATCCAAACGGCGCTTGTCTTCGCGCTCTCCACCCTGGCCGCGGCGATCGGCCCGATGCTCGGGTTGTATCTCGGTTTGGTCGGGGTTTCGGTAGGAATGCTGCGGTCAGTGCGCCGGATCGCTGCCGGCGTGCTGGTGGTGCTGGCTGCCTCGGCGGTGAATTACTACTGGATCACGCGCGGAACGGGGATGGCCTGGTGGGCGCTGGCCATCATCCCGATGACCGTCTTCGTCATCATCTACGTCGTGCTCTACTCGCGCCAGAGTGTGGCGCGCGAAAAAGCTCAGCGGCTCGCCCTGGAACTGGAGGCGGCCAACCGCCGGCTGACCGAATACGCCGACCGGATCGAGGATCTGACGCTGGCCACCGAACGGCAGCGCATGGCCCGCGAACTACACGACACTCTGGCCCAGGGGCTGGCCGGGCTCGTGCTGCAGCTCGAAGCCGCGGATTCTCACCTGAGCGGCGGCCGCCCCGAACGGGCGCAGACAATCGTTCAGCAGGCGATGACCCGCGCCCGGGCGACGCTCGCCGAATCCCGCCGCGCGATCGACGGCCTGCGCGGCCGTCTGCCCGACGATTTGACGCAGGCGATTCCCGACGAGGTGGAACATTTCATTTCTTCCACGGGAGTGCCTTGCATGCTCGAATTGTCACTTCCCGAATCTCTGTCCGAGGCGGTCCGGGATTTTGTCTTCCGGACAGTCGCAGAGGGGTTGACCAACATCGCCCGCCATGCCCAGGCGCGTCACGCGCGGGTTTTCATCCGGAGCAGTGGAGACATGCTGGAGATTGAGATCGGCGACGACGGGATTGGGTTCGATCCCGCCCGGGATATGGAACGCATGGGGCATTATGGGTTGACCGGACTGCGCGAACGCGCCCGGCAGGCCGGGGGTACGCTCGAGATTTTCAGCAGCACCGGCAAAGGGTCGACCTTGAAAGCACGAATCCCCCTTCCCGCACGGGGCTGACGCAAAAGAAAAGAAATCCCTCTTCTTGAGCGCAGGTAGCTTCCGGTTTTAAAGGCAACCAAACCAATCACTCTCCCGCACGGATTATGGTATCCTTCGTTATTAAACCATATGGATTCCGCACACGAACTATCCATTCGCCTGATTGAGAACATCGGTCTCGTCATCTACGGCAAACGCAGCGAGATCGAACTGGCCGTCGCCGGGTTGCTCGCCCAAGGGCACCTGCTGATCGAAGACGTCCCCGGTGTGGGCAAGACAATGCTGGCCAAGAGCATCGCACGCTCGCTCGGATGTACGTTCAACCGGTTGCAGTTCACCCCCGACATGCTCCCCAGCGACGTCACCGGCGTATCGATCTGGAACCCGCAGGCGCGCGAATTCGAATTCCGGGCGGGCCCGGTGATGGCCGAGATCGTCCTGGCCGACGAGATCAACCGCGCCACACCCAAGACCCAGTCCGCGCTGCTGGAGGCGATGGAGGAACGCCAGGTGACGGTGGACGGCGTAACCCATGCGCTGCCGGAGCTTTTCCAGGTGCTGGCGACGCAAAACCCGGTCGAGCACGAGGGCACATTTCCCCTCCCCGAAGCTCAGCTGGACCGCTTCCTGATGCGGATCAGTCTGGGTTATCCGCCGGCAGTGGAGGAGGAACGCGTGGTTGAAAGCCAGCAACTTCGGCATCCGATCGAGGACCTCGGGCCGATCGCCTCCGCGGCGGAAGTGGTGGCGGCGCAAAAGACGGTGCGAGAGGTTCACGTCGAACCCGGCATCCGGCGGTATCTGGTGGATCTGGTGGGGCGCACGCGGGTCCTTCCCGACGTGCACCTCGGCGCCAGTCCACGCGGCAGCCTCGGGCTGGCCCGCGCGGCCCAGGCGCGCGCCGTCATCGCCGGACGGGATTACGTGATGCCCGACGACGTCAAAGCCGTCGCCGTTCCGGTGCTAGCCCACCGTTTATTGCTTTCCCCGTCGGCCCGCCTCAAAGGGATCGCGCCGAAAACGCTGATCGAGGATATTGTCAACGACACGCCCGTGCCAGGAAATCTGTAAAAAATAAACACCCCGAAGAAAATAAATAATAATATCCCGATCGGCCGTAGTTCTCCCGGCGATAAATCGCCGGGCTCCCAACAGCGCCTGCCCTCGCGCCTGCCCTCGCGAAGCGGGGGAAGCGGGGGCCGGGTAAACCCGGCTTCGACCAATTGCTCCAACAATGGATCATACGTATGTGATGGGATCCTTGCTATCCTGCAAAATATTTTTTAAGTAGATCTACCGCAAGATTTGTTTCAAGCCCGGCGAAGCCGGGCGCGGTTAATAGCACGGGGCTTTAGCCCCGGGTTAATATCTGGCGGATGTACGGCTTGCCGAGCCCGACGAGAAAATCAATGCAGGTGTTCGCCCGGAGCCAATCCCGCGTTGCGCGTGGGACAGGCGCTCCGTGCTTTTAACAGCCCCCGCTAAAAACTCGCGAGGGCGGGCGCCGGGTAAACCCGGCTTCCACTCTCGGTTATGACGGACTTCCCTACGCCGCACCGAACCGTTTGATGAACCAGGTTTTCACCACCTGGGTCAGAATCACGTACGCCAACAACATCGCACCCAAGATCGGCCAATACATCGCCGGAAGCGCAACGAAGCCGAGCGTCGCCGCCAGCGGCGAGACGGGCAGCCACGCTCCGATCGCGACGATGGCCAGCGAGGTGGCGATCAGGGGGACGCTCGCGCGGCTTTGCAGAAATGGAATCTTATTGGTGCGGATGACGTGGATGATCAAGGTTTGGGTGAAGAGGCTCTCCACGAACCAGCCGGTATGGAACAAGGCCGCATTGGTCCATGCGCCGAAGATATAAATCATCACAAAAAATGTGGCGTAATCGAAAATCGAGCTGATCGGCCCGATGAAGACGATGTAGCGCCGCAGGTTCCCGATTTCCCATTTGCGCGGCCTGGTCAACCATTCCGGATCCACCGTGTCGGTCGGGATCGTCGTCTGGGAAAAATCATAGAGCAGATTGTTGACCAGCACCTGGATCGGCAGCATCGGCAGGAAGGGCAGGAAGAGGCTGGCTCCCACCACGCTGAACATATTGCCGAAGTTCGAACTGGCAGCCATGCGGATGTATTTCAGGATGTTTCCAAAAATTCTCCGGCCTTCTACCACGCCCTGCTCCAGCACATTCAAGCTCGTCTCGAGCAGGATGATGTCGGAAGCCTCCTTGGCGATGTCTACCGCGCTGTCGACCGAGATGCCCACGTCCGCCGCGCGCAAGGCGGGGGCGTCGTTGATCCCGTCGCCGAGGAACCCGACCACGTGCGCGTGCTGTTGCATCGCCCGAATGATGCGCTGTTTGTGGGCGGGCGAAAGCTTGGCGAAGATCGTCACACCCTCCACTGCCGCCTGCAAGGCGGCGTCCGACATCCCCTCGATGTCCGGGCCGAGCAGGACGCTATCCACCGGCAACCCCACCTGTCCGCAGATGGTCTTGGTCACCAGTTCGTTGTCGCCGGTGAGAATGTGGACGGACACGTTGAGCGTGCG